>NZ_PVWF01000171.1 GCF_003003995.1 Pleurocapsa sp. CCALA 161
TACTACCTACTACCTACTACCTACTACCTACTACCTACTACCTACTACCTACTACCTACTACCTACTACCTACTACCTACTACCTACTACCTACTACCTACTACCTACTACCTACTACCTACTACCTACTACCTACTATCCACTACCTAGTCTTAGCAGATTAATTAATACGTAACATTAGTCATTAATACTATTGCGTTCAGATTAATATAATTATCATCTAGTTGCCAAAACTTCTAGGCGATCGCCTACAAGAATAATTCCTTCATTTTGAGGTATTAGATTAACGCCAAACATGACTCCCTGTTCACTTAGTTGACGAAAAGTTCCCAAAGTATTTAAAGGTTCTTTGAGGCTATTTTTATTACCGTCGCTTTGATCGATCGTGGTGATAATGCAGCGACTACAGGGTTTTGCTACTTCAAACTGAATCTCCCCAATTTGAATTAGTCTCCAGCAATCTTCAATAAACGGTTCAATAGTTTCAATAACTACATTAGGACGAAAACGGTTCATGGGTATTGCTTGACTATCCTGTTGATGAATTTCGATAATTCTTTGATTGAGTTCCATCAAAGAGGCGCTAGCAGTAAGCATGACTGGATAATTGTCTGCCAAGCTTAAAGGCAGATCCTCCTCCTGGGAATATTTCTTGGCTAATAAGCGAGTATGCGCTGAAGATTGTCTAACTAAACGACAAACTTTATCCCCAGGCAAATTTAAAAATTGATGAAACCACTGGGCTACTTCATTTCCCTGATCGATGGCTAAAAAGCGATCGCGCCACATTTCTACTTCAATTAACGCACCATTTAAACTAGAGATAAAAGTAATCGATGGAAAACTGTTGTCTACTACCTGAAGAGTAATACTTTCTCCGACAATTGTGACTTGAATTTTTGTCAACTGAGGAAACTGTCTTTGAGTGATAAACCTACCATTTCCCGCAACCAGCATCATTAAGCGATCGCCAACAAATCCTTTGGTTTGCACCTGTGCTTGCTGTAGCTCGATTCCTTGACCAGATTTGAGAGGATAAACATAAAGTTTCGAGACAATCATAAGCTTGGATAATGGCAACAATAAGGCGAGTAATTTAGGTAGGCGATCGACTTTGCTATTTATTTAGGGCAATCGTGTGATTATCCGAGCCTGAAAATTATTTAAAAGCAACAATCAGATAATCAGCAAACGGTCGATTATTTGTTTCTCTTTTGTTTTGTAAGGCAAAAATCGAGATTCGTCCACTTTTTCACTATCTAATTTGTTCGCCAATTAAAGCTACGAAATCCTAAAAATAATCTTAATTCTAAATTCAATACTCCTTTTGACCATCTCAACCTCACTTCAAGATATCCACTATATTCACTATTGAATATTTAAGAGTTTATGAGTTTGCAGACTCAGACGCCACTGAGGATGCTGCAAAATATAGTCAAAAATCAAACTTTTACTCTCAGGGGAGTTCCATTCAGGCTGTAGATAACACAAGGTAGATTTCGAAACTAAACTCGCCTGTTGTTCTGCCCATTTCAAATCAAACTCGCTAGTGACCACGACTTTTAATTCACTTGCGCGATCGTAAATGCTGAAATGAGGCGCTTTAAACTGCTTAGGAGAAAATGTAATCCAATCAAAATCCCCCGTCAGAGCATGAGCGCCAGAAGTTTCTAAATGAACCTGCAATCCTGCATTTTTTAGGGCGGTAGTTAAAGGAAATAAATCGTGCATTAACGGCTCACCACCAGTAATAATAACGATTGCAGGATTAACCGCTTGAGCCTTACTGGTCAAATTACTTGCCGACTGCTGGGGATGAGATTGAGAATTCCAAGAGTGTTTTGTATCACACCAAGGGCAATGAACATCACATCCTCCTAAACGAATAAAAAAAGCGTTCACTCCTGTCCAATAACCTTCTCCCTGCAAAGAATGAAAGGTTTCAACAATCGGATAAGTAATGCTCTTAGTCGCAGTGTTCAAAATGTTTGTACTCTTTTTCCTCTATAGCTGTTGGGTTAAATTAGCTTAACTCAAACCCTGCTAAGTTATAACTACAGATGTTCTAGTGACAAGGGAATTTTGTTTAGTAGTAATTTAGTAATTTATTAATTTATTAATTACGATATTTTTTTAATTCTGTTCTCAATGTCGCAATCTCGGCTCTAAGCTGATCCAACATGGTCTGGAGATCTTCGGAGTTAGTGCTGCTGGTGTCAATATTAATGCCTTGATAGGAACTAGTTCTCTGGC
Source organism: Pleurocapsa sp. CCALA 161 (assembly GCF_003003995.1). Lineage (GTDB taxonomy): Bacteria > Cyanobacteriota > Cyanobacteriia > Cyanobacteriales > Xenococcaceae > Waterburya. The sequence continues at coordinate 2,254 of NZ_PVWF01000171.1, forward strand.
TGCCATTATGATTGGTGCTAGGATAAACAGTCGTCCCTGATGCGCGTTCTGCTCTAAGCTGTACTTCTTCCATAAACTTGCGTAAATTTTCGCGTTGCTCGGCATCGAATTTACCCAGATCGCTCATGGTATTCGTGAAAGATTCTTCGAGCTTTTCGCTCATAAATTCAGCTAATGCTCTACCAAAAAAGAAGGCATTGGTCACAGGATTATTATTCATAAGATTCAGATCAAGTTTGTTAGAGAGCTATTATTAGCTAGATTATATCTTGATTCTTGAGGCTCTGAGTTCTAAGCTTTAGATTAACAGTTGAGACTTCGCGTTAGGACAAAAGGCAAAAAGTTTGATAATTTTGCATTTTGCCGAATCAATTCTAAATTATCTATGAATATTTGAGCGAGTAATTACAATTGCGCTTAAAAAGCTGACAATATAAGTATTTGATTGATAAATAAGGATTGTTATTATCTCTATGGGTCAAGTTGATTCTTGGAAAAAGCGGAGTGCTACTTCGTTGTCGCGTTTGTTACCTAGATTAGAAGAACGTTTTTGCGATCACATCGATAAAGTAGAATGGCAGGGTTATGTAGAACGCATTAACACTCATTTTCCCCGCTTATTTCAGCTACTGTATCAACTTTATGGCAATCAGTACGATTTCTTCTATCATTTAGAAAATATTTTAGCTTCGGCTACTTCGATGTGGTTAGCCAGATCTGACGATCTCAAAGCTTTAGACGTAATGCGCCAAGCAGATCCTCAGTGGTATCAATCTAATCGCCTTGTAGGAGTAATGTGCTATGTTGATTTGTTTGCTGGTAACATCCAAGGAATTCGCGATCGCATTCCTTATTTAACTGAGTTGGGTATTACCTATCTACATTTGATGCCCTTGTTTAAATGTCCTGAAGGGGATAATGACGGTGGTTATGCCGTCAGTAGCTATCAAGAAGTCAATCCTGCCCTAGGCACGATGGAAGAATTGTCACAGTTAGCTACAGAATTAAGACAGCATGGTATTAGCCTGGTAGTTGATTTTGTCTTTAACCATACCTCAGACGAACATGAGTGGGCAAAACGAGCATTAGCTGGAAATGAAGAATATCAAGAGTATTATCGGATGTATCCTAATCGTGAACAGCCTAATGCTTTTGAAAAAACCGTTAATTCAGTCTTTCCTGATGAACGCCCTGGCTGCTTTACCTACAAAAATAAAATTCGTAAGTGGGTATGGACAACCTTTTGTAATTATCAATGGGACTTAAACTATGAAAATCCCGTGGTTTTTAGCGGAATGGTGGAAGAAATGTTGTTTTTAGCGAATATTGGCGTAGAAGTCTTACGTCTAGATGCGGTAGCATTTCTCTGGAAGAAATTAGGTACCAGTTGTGAAAATTTACCCGAAGCACATTTATTAATTCAGGCCTTTAATACAATCGTTAAAATTGCTGCCCCTGCAATGGTGTTTAAGTCGGAAGCGATTGTTCATCCCGACGAAGTTACCCGCTATATCAGTCAAGAAGAATGTCCTATATCTTATAACCCACAGTTAATGGCACTGCTATGGGACGCCTTAGCCGTCAGAAATATTCGGTTACTGCGCCATGGAATGTCCAAGCGGTTTACGATCCCTCAAGACTGTGCTTGGGTCAATTATATTCGCTGCCATGATGACATAGGCTGGGCAATTGCCGATGATGATATGCGGGACTTGCAGATTAATCCTTACGATCATCGCAAGTTTCTGACCGAATTTTTTACTGGTCGATTTGAAGGTAGCTTTGCTAAAGGCTTGCCTTTCCAAGAAAAACCCGAAACGGGAGAGGCGAGGATTGCGGGTACTACTGCATCCTTATGTGGCTTAGAGAAGTTAACGGATGCAAATCATCGTACGGAGATAGATTTAGCTATACGACGCATCTTACTCTTACATGGAGTGATTTTAACCATTGGGGGCATTCCCCTACTCTATTTAGGAGACGAAATCGGCACTTTAAACAACTATACCTATACTGAGTCGCCAGAAAAAGATGGTGACAGTCGTTGGGTTCACCGTTCGGCATTTGATGATGAACGGGCATTAAAGAGGAAAGATAGCTCTACTATTCCAGGACAAATTTATCTGGGATTGCTTAAGTTAATCCAAATTCGTCAGCATAATCGAGCTTTTAGTCGGGGAGAAACTGAAATTATTGATACAGGCAATGACTGCATCTTTGGTTATTTTCGCTCTCAACAGGAACAAAATGTGCTTGTGTTAGCCAATTTTAGCGATCGCGAACAGGAAATTATGGCTAAACAATTAAGATTACTAGGAATGCGGAAAATATTTACCGATCTCGTTTCTGGTAAGACAATTTCAGCTATCCAGAAACTAGTGCTTGACCCCTATCAGCTAGTGATTTTGCTCTAAACAGCGAACATAGTGTAGTTTTACTGTGGCTTTGACGCGAACTTGCCCAGCCTCTTTCTAGATTAAATTCATGAGTTGAAAACTATTTTCTAGGAGTCTTATTGGATGAATGCCCTATATATTGGCTGGTGCTAAGTTTAATTGCTGGTGGTCTAGCTAATAAAGGAATGATTGTGACTGACCAGAGAGAATAGAAAATAAAAAAAGAGCTAAATTACAATTCAGCTCTTTTTTTTTAATTAATAGTACCCCCAAGGGAATTTGAATCCCTGTCGCCTCCGTGAAAGGGAGGTGTCCTAGGCCACTAGACGATGGGGGCAGGTACTTGTCGCTTGCTTTTGCTTAACTGGCAACGTTTCTAAATATATCGAATATTTTTGCCCCTGTCAACAAAATACTCAAAAAACTTTTGGCTGCGGTTGACTACAGCTCAAGATAATTACATCCCCTGTCGCATTTGCTTTAATCGCTTTTGGGCAGCAGGATCTAGAGTATTAAATAAAAAACGACCAGGAGGTTTTCTCTTGGTCTGTTTCTTGGTCTTACTTTTAGTTTTCTGGACTGCCAATCCTACTTCTCGCTCCAGCATTGGAGCAGACAGCCATTCTGCTCCGTAGCCCACCACCGTCAACTGCTGAGCGCGATCGCTAGTGGCAACAATAAGACGGGTAGATTCCTGTTGATATTTTTTGCGGGCAAAGGTGGCGCAAAATTTCTCAATATAGGTGTCTGCGGTTTCGGCAAAGGCAGTATAGTGTACCGATAAAGCAGAAGTGTGGATTTCGCTACTGCGAGGCGTGTCTTGATAATGAGCATCAAAAACAACTTTGGTGCGGTATGCGACAGCAGCGCTATAGTTAATCAGACATTCGACTAATTCATATCGGGCAGCTTCTAAGCCATGGCGATCGCGACTTTGTTTTAAGTCCGACCAGTCGCCGATGATATTATAACCATCGACGAGTAATATTGCCTGGTGGGAGGAGGGAGACATTACAAGGGTTAATCCTGATGAGAACTAAGTAAAGATTTACACTTTATTTTAATTATATTTGTTAACAAAAAGTTAACTAAATAATCAAACGCCTATCGTTATTGACTCTCTGTTGCCAACAATCTTTGCTTAAGAGCTTGAGGTTCTCCCTCAGCTACGACTTTGCCTCCAGTTAACAAAAACGCGCCATCACAATAGTCTAACTCTTCTAAACGGTGGGTTACCCAAAGAGCAGTTAAACCCCTCTGTTTGACTAGATTTTTCACCTGAGCCACTAACTCAAGCTGAGTATCGGCATCGAGTAAAGCAGTTGGTTCATCAAATAAGATTGCTTCACAGTTACGCGCGATCGCTCCAGCGATCGCAATTCTCTGTTTTTGCCCCCCGCTGAGAGCGTGAATTGGTCGTCTTTCTAGCTCTGGCAAGTTAACTGCATCAAGGGCTTCTTTGACTCTTTGTCTCACCTGCACCTGAGTTAAGTTCTCACTGACCAAACCAAAAGCAATATCTGCTCCCACGGTGGGCATAACTAGCTGATGGTCGGGATTTTGAAAGACAAATCCCGTTTTGTGAGGCATAACAACCGAACCACTATCAGGAATTAATAATCCTGCCAATAAGCGTAATAAAGTTGATTTGCCACTGCCATTGTTCCCTAGCAGCATCCAAAATTCCCCCTGGGGTACTTGGAGGGTGCAATTTTGCAACACAGATGCTTCGTCAGACCAGCTAAAGCTAATATTGTCCACCCGAATAGTCGGCAATTTTTCAGACTTAATATCCCTAGTAAAGGTCATTACTTATCAGCAATAGTGGCAAAAAATCCAGGAATTCGACCTTCTGCCATCCCACCAGATTTCTTGTTAATACTAATGGCACAGATTAGGTTGCCTTTAATGGCGACTTTTTTATCTTCGTCTTTATCGCAGGTAAGCTCAATCAAGTCAGCACTACCAGACCGCATAGCTGTCATAAGCTCTTGATAGAGATTTTCTGCCGCTGCTGCTTCTCTACGCTGGACGGAAATTGGTAAAGGAATTTCTTGTAAAACGATATCGATAGTGAACATAATCTTGTTTTTTAATGACGGCAATTATTTGATTATCTTCCAGATTCTCCCAAATTCCCATTTTTATTTATGTTTAAATCTCAAAAATCTTTATTTTTTCTTTGGTTTTACTCTGGAAATTTCAGCTTCTTTCTTTTATTATGTGTAATATAAGTAAAGAAAAGTAAATTTTTCTCACAATTGTCTTGATGTATTTTTGTGTCAAGTCATGAAAATTGTAATAATTCCAACAATCTTAATAAACATAATCTCGGAGATTTATTTCCATGACAATAGCAGTAGGACGCGCACCAGCCCAGCGCGGCATCTTTGATGCCGTAGATGACTGGCTCAAGCGCGATCG
>NZ_PVWF01000172.1 GCF_003003995.1 Pleurocapsa sp. CCALA 161
TCGCACAGATAATTTATTACCCACTACCCACTACCCACTACCCATTACCTACTACCTACTACCTACTACCCACTACCTACTACCCACTACCTACTACCTACTACCTACTACCTACTACCCACTACCCACTACCTACTACCCACTACCTACTACCTACTACCTACTACCTACTACCTACTACCCACTACCCACTACCTACTACCCACTACCTACTACCTACTACCTACTACCCACTACCTACTACCCACTACCTACTACCTACTACCCACTACCCACTACCTACTACCCACTACCCACTACCCACTACCCATTACCCACTACCCACTACCTACTACCCACTACCTACTACCCACTACCCACTACCCACTACCCATTTGCGAAGCTTATCCTTTAGGACTACCTACTACCCACTACCTATTTGCGAAGCTTATCCTTTAGGACTACCCACTACCCACTACCTATTCCTGCCATGCTTACTAACTCTCCTCCCAACCTCCCCTCTGTTCGAGAAGACGAATTTCTACCCCCAATTAGTGGTTGGACTACCTTTGGTGGACTGTTTATCGTCGCTGTTGTTGCCTTAGCATTTCCAGTTGCTTCTGTGGCTAAATACAAGGAAACTGTCAAAGTACAAGCTTTAGTTCGTCCCGATGGTGAATTACGTTTAGTTCAAGCTGCTACAGAAGGTCAAGTGATGAGTGTTGCCGTCAAAGGCAATCAAAAAGTTAAACGCGGAGATATTATTGCAACTATCAACGACTCTCGTTTACAAACTCAAAAAAGCCAATTACAAGACAGTATCCAACAATCACGATTACAGCAGGTACAAATCAACGCCCAAATTAACGCTCTTAATAGCCAAATTGTAGCCGAAACTGACCGTATTAAGGGAAATGTGGCTGGAGCGATCGCCGAACACCAGCGCATTCAAAGGGAATATCAGGACAAACAAATTACAACCAAAACAGCAGTTCAAGAAACCGAATCAAATCTCAAAGCAGCAGAAGCAGCTTTAAATGCAGCCAAAGCTAAACTAAATCGTTATCGCAGTGCAGCAAAGCAAGGAGCAATTTCTCACGATCAATTAGAAGAAGTAAAATTAGCCTGGCAGCAACAACAACAAGCAGTAGAAGCAGCCAAAGCTAAATTAGCAGGCGCGCAAACTGCCTTAAATCCCAGTAATGCCGAAATTGCGATCGCCACTTCTCGAATTACCGAAGCTGAAGCTACAGGGAAAACTAGTCTGGCTACTTTAACGAAAGAAAAAGAAGCTCTGATTCAACAGCAAATTGAAATCAATAAGCAGTTAGACAAAGACACCCGTGATTTGCAACAAGTCAATACCGATCTTCAGCAAACTATCATCACTGCTACCACCGACGGTATTGTTTCTAAGCTGAATCTGCGTAATCCTGGTCAAACTGTACGTCCAGGGGAAGAAATTGCGCAAATTGCTCCTAGTAATAGCAAGCTAACCATCAAAGCTTCTGTTCCTGCTAAAGAAATAGGTAAACTGAAAAAAGGTCAAATAGCCCAAATGCGAGTATCTGCCTGTCCTTATTCCGATTACGGTACTCTTAAAGGAACGGTTACAGCGATCGCTCCTGATGCCGCTTTTCCTCAACCAGATAATAGTAATACGCCTTCTAGCGCTAATACTTCTAGTCAACAGACGGGTGCTGCTTTCTATGAAGTTGCCATTGAGCCAAATAATCGTTCTTTAGGCAAGGAAAATAACCAATGTGCGATCCAATTAGGTATGGAGGGGCAAACCGACATCATTACTAGAGAAGAAACTGTCATGAAATTTTTGCTGAGAAAAGCTAGACTAAGCACTAATTTATAAATTGTTTTGAAAAAGCTCCAATACTTGTTGCCAAGCATGAGGTGCAGCTTCAGGATTGTAGCTGGGATGCTGTTTAAAAAAAGGATACTTGTCTGCAAAAAATCCCGCAAAAAATCCGTGTCCTGCATCGTAGCGAAATACACGATAATCAATCTGCTGTTTGTGTAATTCCGCTTCAATTTGTTGGGTTTCTGCTTGAGACACTAAATGATCTTTTGTGCCGAAAAATAGATAAATAGTACCCTGAATTTGGGGAGTGCGATCAAGAGTGGGAGTATCTTCACCATAGCTAGAAGTGGTAATGCCCCCACCGTAAAAAGAAGCTGTGGCTTTAAGATCAGGTATGGTAGCAGCCATATAGCTAATATGACCGCCAAAACAGAAACCAATACAGCCGATCGCATCTGCTTTGACATTGGGTAATGTTTTAAGATAGGCGATCGTGGCTTGAATATCGCTGAATATTTCTTGATACTTAACCTGTTGATAATATTGCAAACCAAGTTGATAGGCTTCAGGACTATAAGCGAGATCTTTGGGACTGAAATCACGGGTAAAGCCAGGTGCAATCCTTTGATACATTGCTGGAGCGATCGCTATATAACCCTGTTGGGCAATTAATTCGGTAATTTCTCTAATATTTGCGTTAACGCCAAAAATTTCTTGAAAAACCATCACAGCAGCAAATTTACCTTCTCTAGCTGGTTGCGCTAGATAAGCATCAATTTGTAAGTCTTGGTTTGGTACTCGGACATAGGTAGTTTTAATTTCGATCTGGCTCATTTTCTTTACTCAACTTTTTTCTACTGCTGATAGTCTAAAAGTCTTGCTGTTCTAAACTCTAGAAAAAAATTGCGCGATTTGAGTAGATTATTGCGCTTGTGCTTGAAATTGTTTGGGAGTTAATCCAGTAAAACGCTTAAGATATTTGGCAAAATGACTGCGATCGCAAAATCCTAAGCTGGCAGAAATTTCTTCGGTACTTAATTGAGTATGCTGTAATAAATATTTTCCTGTCTCAATTCGACGCTGCAAAATATACTGGTGAGGTGTTTGATTCGTGGTTTTTTTAAATGAACGGATAAAGTGATAGGGACTCATTTGGGCGATCGCTGCTAGCTCAATCACTTTTAAATCTCTGTCTAGATGTTGGTTGATATATTCGGTTATTTGTTTTAACTTAAAATCAGACAAGCCAGATTCGTAACTCGAAAGCTTGGGCTTGGTAACACAATATTCTCGCAATAAATGAATTGCCAATGTAGTTTTAAGACTATCCACTAATAGGCTACCAGCAATTTTAGAAAATTCTAATTCATTTTTTAAAGTAGTAAAAATTCCCTGGATCAGTTGATCTTGCTTGTTCATAAACTGGGGAATCAGTTCAATGCGATCGCTATCTACTAAACCTTGACCGACTTGTTGCAGTAGTGCGGGTTCAACTGCCAAAATACCAAACATGGCTGAAACCTTCCAGTTACAACGATGAGCAATACTAGCTGGAATGATGGCAATATCACCTTGCTCTCGTCTTTCCGCGCAAATCTTTCCATCAAGAAATCGCTCTCCTGGTACTAATCTGTCGCCAAAACCACAAGCAATTACGTGCATGATGTGTTGGTGTTCGATAGTTTCAAATTCAGGTTGTCGATGAAGTTCAAGATGGATAGCATTGCCTAGATTGCTAGAGATAACGGCAGGATTTGGGACAAAATCACGGGATGCCTGGTCTTGTCTAAAATCGAGCAGTTTAACTAGAGAATTTTGCTCCATTACTTTGGCTAGAGATAAAAAATTATAGCGATCGCTTTAAATGTCTTGGGGATTTCCTCGACTAATTTCCCTGATAAATTTATTTTATATTTGTGATTTTACAGCCTATTTGTCTGAATCTTTGCGATTACTCAACTGCTTAGAGTGATAAAAGAAAGCTATTTCTTATTCTTGCTGATAATTCTCCATTCTTTCTTGGAACTTTCTCAATCTTTCTTCTTCCAGTTCTTGCTTGTCCTCGAATGGAGGATTTGAAAGAGCGGGTAGGGGTTTGGGTGCTGATTGAGTTTCAGCTTCAGGCTGGGGTTGAGACTCTATTTCCTGCTGCTGTTGACGTGCTTGTCTTTCTGCTTCTAATTGCTGTTGACGTGCTGCTTCAATCTCTTGTTGCTCTTTGGCTGCTTGCTCTTTTCTTTCTTTTTCTTCACGGCGGGCGCGATCGTATTCTGAACCTTCTACAGTAAAATCAATCTTGACCTGGACTGATGCAGCATCGTCACCAGGAGAACTAAACTGCATTTGTCTAGCTGCTAATAAAGCCTGGCGATTTACTTGACTATTGCTATCAGCATTAGCTAATTCTGCACCCACAACATTACCGTCAGAATCGATAGTTAACTTAATCCCTGCGCTACCTTCTACTCCTTCTAATGCATCAGGATATTCTGGTTCGCAGTTACTAACACAGCTAATTCCTTCGGGAGGTTCGCTACTAGCTTCTGCACTATTGGTTGCTACTGGTGAACCTGAAACACTTGAACTATTACTACTATCCTCGGCAGAAGTCACGGAACTGTTTTGTGAGGTAGAATTGCTGCTCAAGGAAGATGGTTGAGCGGTATTTTCAACGGGTGCTGATACTATTGGCTGATTACGGGCGGGGGCGGGAGTAGTTAAAACTTTTTTGGGTGCTTTTATTGGTTCTGGTGGTTTGGGGGCAGGTTTTGGCGGTGGGGTTTCTGCTTTTATTGGTTCTGGTGGTTTGGGGGCAGGTTTTGGCGGTGGAGTTTCTGCTTTTACTGGTTCTGGTGGTTTGGGTGCAGGTTTTGGCTTGGGTTCGACTATAGGTTTAGATTCAATCTTGGGCTGGGGCTGGGGTTTTGGTTGTGGCTTCGGTTTATCGACTAAAATCAACTCCATTGGTTCTTCCGCTGTTTTAGGCGGTTCAAAAGACCAACGAGGCAGACTGTAAGCCAGTATACCGTGAAGTACAGCCGAACCTGCAAAACCAATGATAAGTAGCTTGTTTAGCCGTTGCTGTTCTTGCTGTCGTTGTCGAACGCAAAATTTAGAGTTAGTCATCAGAGTTATCTATTTTAAATAGCTTGAGTATTACTGCGATCTCCAAGTATTGGCTAAGTCGGCTCTCGCCAACCTCAGTCTTGAGTCGGGTCGCATTTGCCTAAAAGAGCTTATGAGAATTAATTGCTAAGTGAACAAAATATCATTTTATATAGTTATTGCCACTCATTACTAATAAATTTTATGATTTAAGCCAGTTTTTTAGTTAATACTGACATCTTACCCGAGCCAACATTAGGTCTTTGATATATCTATACCAGGCTTTATTTAAAATTAATTCATTCTGGCGGAGAGATTTTGGGGGTTGGTTAAACTCTCAATAGCGTTACAAAAACTTTAAGATTATTGAGTGTAATTACTGAGCAGTTATGGTATTGTTTGAAAATAAACAATGCAAATGATTTTCAATTAGCAGAGATGATTTATGTCAATCGATAACCTATGGACGGCAGGGGGAATAGTTAGTATTCCCTTGCTAGGATTTTCCTTGCTGGCGATCGCCTTAATTATAGAACGGATAATTTTTTGGTGGCGAATCAAAAACAAACAACGACGGATTGTGAAGGAAGTTTTGTCTTTGTATCGTAGCGATCGCTTTGCTGCCATTTCTCAACTAAAAAAGAATGCTCAATTGCCTATTGCCCGTATTTTCCTCGAAGCGATGGAATTAGAACAGCCGACACCCGATGAGTTTCGATTGGCTTTAGACAGTGCAGTTCAGGCAGAAATACCAACTTTAAGAAAGTTTGGTACTTGGTTTCAAACGATTATTACCGCTTCGCCTTTGTTGGGATTACTCGGTACAATTTTGGGTTTGATTCAGTCTTTTTCCTCAATGGATTTAGGGAATGCTGCTGCGACAAATTCTGTTGGGGTGACAGGAGGGTTGAGTGAAGCGTTAATTTCTACCGTCATGGGATTAGTGGTAGCGATTTTCACCCTGCTATTTGCCAATGCTTTTAGGGGTTTATATTTGCGAGAATTAGCGTTTATTCAAGAATATGGCGGTCAGTTAGAACTGCTCAATCGACGTTTTCATCAGGGAGTAAAGGAATATGCAACCTATCAATGAACCTGAAGAGCAGTTTGATATTAACATTTTGCCGATGATTGACGTTATTTTTTCAATTTTGGCATTTTTTATAATTTCTACACTGTTCTTATCGCGATCGCAAGGTTTACCTGTAGATTTGCCCTCAGCACAAACCGCCGAACCGAAACAGTCGGTACAGCTAAATATCACTATCGAACCTGATGGCAAGATGTTTTTAGATCGTCAGCCGATTAAACTAGATAACTTAAAAGCTGCATTGACTGAGAAGATTGAGCCTAATTCTGAGTCGGTAGTAATTATTAATGCCGATGAAAAGGTCGAACACGGCACTGTAGTTAAGGTGATGGATCGCCTGCGGCAAGTACCAGGGGCAAAAATGGCGATTGCAGCCGAGCAAGAATAAATTAAAGTTTATTTGGTTACTAGATCGCTCTGGAGACTAAAAAATGCCAATTTTATTGATTTCAGGACTCTTACTTTCGCTACTAGCATGGCGAATATTTTGGATAACTGAATAAACCGTAAATTAAAAGCTAAACAAAATTAACCCACTACCCATATGCGAAGCGGGACGCGCACCCAACTAATACCAATTCTCAAAAATAACGAGAGACTTAGGACAGGTTAAGCTCTTAGCTTTGACCGAAGGGAATCCTTGAGGATAGCTTTTATGGATATTTGAGCCTTTTCATTGACTCTCAGAATATTTTTGATCTTTGCAGCTACTTTTAAGAATTGGTATAAGCACCAAACAAAGCAGTGTAAACGGCGCAAGCCCGCAGGCGCTAATCCTTATGCGAAGCGGCTTGCACTTATCGCATTGAGTGTACCCTTTAGGGTTAGGGCTTGCACTCTTGTCCTTAAGCCAATGAGGATATCGCATTGAGTGTATCCTTTAGGACTACCTACTACCTACTACCTACTACCTACTACCTACTACCTACTACCTACTACCTACTACCTACTACCTACTACCTACTACCTACTACCTACTACCTACTACCTACTACCTACTACCTACTACCTA
>NZ_PVWF01000041.1 GCF_003003995.1 Pleurocapsa sp. CCALA 161
ACCGTCGCTCTTTGAACCAAGAAGCAGAAGGAATACAGACTTCTCGTACTGTTAATTCGGTTTTGCTCAAGAAACAGAAACAACTATTGGTTCAGACGCAATTCGCTCACGACTTGGTTGGGAAATCAGTTATTATCGCTTGGATTATCCCAGTAGTAACATTGCTAGGCTGCATGGCTGTATTGCTCTTAAGTAAAAGATAATTTATTTTGTTGATCAACTATTTCTAGTAGCTTTTGAAATAGAGGCTCGCCAGGATTTATTAATCTAAGAGATGGCTTTTGATCGAAAACTTCAGGATAGAAGGTGACAGCATAAGTTTTATCTTTGTCAGTCAATTCCCAAATACGATCGCCTTTTGATTCAAAGAAGATATTTTGAGCAAGGAAGCTCGGCGAGGTTTCCTCGCCATGAGCAAGTCTTGCTTGAGCTAGTAATATTTGAGAATTAGTAAATAGTGCTTCTATTTGTTCTGAAGTTATAGGACTAGGAACAAGTGGTTTACGGATTTCTTTTAAGTCAGCTTTAACATCCATTGCGACCCTTACGGGTTCGCCAGTCGCTATAACGGAGGGAACCTCCGCAACGCGCTGGCTCACCATCTCTTCTAAACCAGGATGCAAAGGCGGTGTATCTAGAACCTGCTCAAATTCTGCTAGTAACACCCCTTCTTCTTCAGGATCGGCACTCATGACAGCCTGTTCGATAAATGTAGGCACTTGAGCGAGTATCGGCTGTAAATTACCGACTACACTTTGAAAAGCATCAATGCGATCGCGCAATTTACGATAAACTTTTGCTTCTACCGTACCATCATAGTAAAAGTTATGAATGTTAACTGTTGAATAAGCTTGCCCAATGCGATCAATCCTGCCGATACGTTGTTCTACTCGCATGGGATTCCAAGGTAAGTCGTAATTAATCAGTACCCCACAAGTTTGAAGGTTCAGTCCTTCACTAGCAGATTCAGTACAGAGCAATATTTTGATAATTCCTGCTTTAAACTGTTTTTTAATCTCTTCTTTTGGTAATCCTTGCCATTCTCCATCTAGATACAGTTCGCCACCTCTTCCTGAGTAGCAGGCTACTTGAGAACCAAATAGCTGCCGTAGGTTATCCCGTAAATAGTCCATTGTGTCAGTGTATTGAGTAAAAACGATCGCACTTTCTCTTTGACTCAGTTCTCGGCGTAGGATTGTCAGAAAATGGGATAGTTTACTGTCTTCTCCCGTATTCTCAAATTGCCGTAATAAGTTTTCTAGATATTCAATTTCTTTAGGATCTACTGGTTCTGCTAGATAGGTTTCTAAACCCGTAATTACTGCATCATCAGCATCATCTAAATCGCTGAGATCGTCTTGGGTTATATTATTAATTCCTTCTAAGCGTCGTTGGAGAGATTCACGAATAGCATAAAAAGAACTGGTGAGACGTTTGCGATATAGGGTCATCAAAAACCCTAATGCTTTACGGTTTTCTTTCTGAGCTAGTCTGTAAAAATGGCGAACGTAGTCACTCACCGCCTGATAAAGAGGAACTTCTCGATTTGGTTCAAGAGCGATCGCATTATCACTAACTATTCTTCTGGGAATATCTCTGTCTAAAATGCCCAGCTTATAATATTGCCTCAGAGTATCGCGAGTGTGGCGGAACATCAAATCTTTTAGGGGAGTATTGACCGTTAGATACTGACGCGAAGCATTAATAAAAGGAGTATCTTGAGCTAGCTGCTTAGGATTGACAATACTTTTACCTTGTTTCCAAGTATCTCTTAACTTGTAAGCCATCAGGCGATCGCCATTAACTAAATGTTCTTCTAAGCGATCGCGACGCGAAGCTAGTCCTTTAGGGCATTCTTCCCCACCACGACGAAAATAATCAGTAGACATGGTTTGCCAAAAGTCTAAAGTGTGACTATCTGGTTCATCCGAGAGTGAAGAGAAGTAATTACAAAAATTATCGCCATAACTCCAATGTCCTGCTAATCCCACAAGATTCAAGAGATCGAACACTTCTATCGGATCGATTTGCATTGGCGTAGCAGAAAGGAGTATTAAGGATTTGGTTCTGTTTTTCAATTGCTGCATCAATTGAAGTAAGCGATTAGGAGTGTCTTTACGTTGTTGTGGACTTTTACGACGAGCATGATGGGCTTCATCAAGGATAACCAAATCCCAAGGTTCGGCAGCTAGTAATTCTTCCATCCTCTCAGTACGTCGGACTAAATGAGATGAGGCTAAAACTAAATCCTGAGTATTCCAGGGATTTGAAGTAGGGGAAGTGATTCCACCATAACAGTCTTTAAATTTACCCTGGCTATAACTCCCAAAATGCAGGTTAAATTTTTCTCTTAACTCCTCTTGCCATTGGGGTTGAACGCTAGCAGGAGCAAGAATTAACACTCGTTTCACTTTTTTACTCAAAATTAAATAGCGCAGAATCAACCCTGTTTCAATGGTTTTACCTAAACCAACTTCATCGGCAATCAGAAAACTACAGGGGAAATTAGCAGCAACTCGACGCAATATTTTCAACTGATGCGCCCAAGGTTGAATGGGAATCGATTTAAGGCAAAAATCTAAACAACCTGGATGTTGATGAAGATTAGCTAGCAGTGCAAACATCTTACTTGCTTCTATATCTTGTATATCTGTATTTTTCGTCTCTGCATCAGGTGACGGTTGAATATTATCTAATTTTGAATTTTGAATACATGCGGGCAAGCCCTTTGTGAACTTTGAATTCTCAATTTCCTCTTCTTTTTTCCAACTCGGCTTACTATCTGGCGTATACGTTAAAAGTTTCTGCTTAACTGCTTCTGGTATCTCAAAAATTTTGACATTGGGCGATAAATCATTCCACAGTTGTTCAAACCTGTAGGCTTCCTCGTTAACTCGTTCCAAATCGCGATCGCCTTCCCAACCACAATAGACATGAAAAGACTCAACATTATGTGACCAACCGCTTATAGATTCATTGTTTGAGCCACTAAAAGCAAGGCGATCGCCTTTACTATCGGTAAAGATACCAACTTTCTCATGAAAGATATGGTTTGGATCGAGTAGGCGATCGCTTTCAAGGGGAATACCTTTATCTTTTGTAGGGACAGCAATTTTAATGTCTAAATACTCATTAGCAATTAACCAGCTAAGTATCTCGAAGTGTTTGAGTTGGACAAAGTTGGCTGGTGCTTGCAAGTCAGCTTCTAAACGAAATGCTAAAGCTTCTCTTAGTTCGTAACCCTTTTCAATTGCTGCTATGTCTTGCGGACTAAATTGACAGCCCATAATCAAGCGAATCTTACCATGATTGTGTAACATCGCTCCCAAACCTCTAGCTACTTTACTAAGAATGGCACTACCAAAGAAACCTGACTTGCGATCGTACTGCACAGCGCATTCTAAAGCAGGAATATAAAAATCTATGATGGGATTATTTTCGTTGCTGGAATAGCTAATGCGCCAGGAGTGATCTTGTAAGTGCATGAATTGAGAGGGATTAAGGGCTATCTCTCAATTCAAGGCTTTATTTATTCGTCAGTCTGTGAGTTCGATCTCTGGTTTGATGTGTTTAGCTAATAAAAATAGTATCATTAAGTAGTACTATATTTTTATGAATCGAAAACAGCGCAACACCTATGATGCAATCTTTGCCCAGCCAATCCGTCGCAATATTGTCTGGAATGACGTGGTGTCATTGATTAAAGCTGTGGGAGGTAGAGTGACTCAAGGAGATGGTTCGAGAGTTCGCTTCGATCTCAATGATATTTCGTTAAATATTCATTCTCCCCACCCGCAAAAAGAATTAAAAAAATATCAGGTAAAAGCGGTTCGAGAATTTCTAATTGCGGACGGGCGCGGTCTTGGGGGTCTCCCCCATGAGCGACCCGTTCAAGAAAATGCAGGAGTAGACTTATGAACTATAAAGGATATGAAGCTGTAGTCGAATTTGATGATGAAGATCGTTTATTTGTAGGACGAGTTATTAATACGCGAGATGTTATTGTTTTTGATGGCTTGTCAGTCGATGAATTAGAGCAATCTTTTCAGGCTGTGATTGATGAGTATTTAGAAGACTGCGAATCTTTAGGAAAAACTCCAGATAAGCCGTTTTCTGGTCGATTTAATTTGAGAATATCTTCAGAGTTGCATCGAAAAGCTGCTACCAAAGCCATACAAGAAGGTGTTAGTTTAAATACTCTGGTAGAACAAGCATTACAAAAAATTCTTTAAATAAAGTGGCAATTTAAAGTCATGACTCAGTTAAAATTTGTAGATTTTATTGAACGAGACAATTTACAGGAAAAAGACAAGCTGTTTATCTGTTCTAATACTTCTTGGGCTGAATATGAGGCAATTTTACAAGAAAAAGCTAACTCTTCAGCCTATAGAATTTCTTTTTTAAATGGTGTTCTAAAAATAATGTCACCCAGTCGCAATCATGAAATTATCAAGGATTTTATATATTTATTAATAGTTACTTACTGTGATGCTATTGAATTGGATTATTATCCTTTAGGTTCAACGACGCTTAAACAAAAAGATAAGTCCGTAGGTAAAGAACCAGATACTAGCTTTTGTTTTAATAGTTTGAAACAAGTTCCTGACTTGGCTGTAGAAGTAGTATTTAGTAGCGGTGAGAACCCGCGTCCTAAAGGATACACTCAATGCGATAAGTGCAAGCCGCTCCGCATATCGGCGTAAGACGCAAGGGAACGCTCACCAAGAGAGTGGCAGCGTTGAAGATTTGGAAAAATATCAAAAACTAGGTGTTAAAGAAGTTTGGTTTTGGATTAGCGATCGCTTGGAAATTTATGTACTGATTGATGATAGTTATCAAAGACAAAATAGTAGCTATAACCTGTCTAAGTTAGACGATAAAATTTTAGAGAAATATATTTGTCAGGTACTAACTGGTAATCCGAGACTACTTAAAAAGGCTTTTTTACAAGAAATTAGTTAGATTATGGTCTTAAATCTAGTTAAATTGCTTTTGTAAAAATAGAGATCATTCTCGATTGTCTTAATCTTCATATAAGTCTAATTCCTCACTCAAAGCTGTCAGTTCGTCTAATGATTGACTTCTTTTTGCATCAATATTTGCTTTGTATTCATACAAGTCTTGAGCCAGAATTCGTCTATGCTTTCCTACTTTGCGATGGGGTATCTCGCTAGATTCTAGTAATTTTATCAAATAGGGTCTGGAAACATTGAGGAGGTTTGCTGCCTGTTGGGTGCTTAATTCAGCTTGGACTGGAACTAAAGTAACTGCATTACCTTGAGATATTTGAGACAGGATATCAATTAAAAGCTCATATGCGACAGCGGGAATTAAGAGCGATTCTTGTTGTCCACTTTCTGACTCAACCGTGATTTTTTGAGTATGGCAATGACTGACAACCGTAGCATTTCCTTTGAGAAAAGCTATACAGATATTAGTATCTATTAAAAACATAAAAAACTATTCAAAGACACTAAAATCTATATCTCGACCGCGATAAGCATGACGTTCTCGATCTATTTCGGCAAAAACTTCATCTATTTCTGAATCATCTTGCCAAGCACCAGCAACTTGCTGTAGTCGTTGCCATTGGTCTGCTGCACTGCTCAAAGAGCGATCGCTAATTTCTACCGTAACTTCTGTACCATCTGGAACAGTAATTGCTTCTGGCAATTGAACTTTATTATCTTTAATAATTCCTTTGACTTTCATAGCGATCGCTTTTTGAGCTTGTCTTCCTATTATAGAGTTGTTCTGTTTTGGAGAAAGTATGAAGTATGAGGTTTGAGGGATGAAGTTTGGATTTACTTCATACTTCTGTTTTCGTACTTCATACCTCAATTAATAGTTTGTTAATTGTTGTCACCAATAGTCTTTGAATTTCATCCGAATCTTTTAGAACAGATTCTATGTAATTACTTTTTGTTAATTCTACCTTTAAAGAAATAATTAATTGAGTTTCTAACTCTCTTGCCGAGCCTAAAGCTATACGCAAAAACCTTATATATTCTTTTTTATTTTGTCTCCCATATCCTTCCGCAATATTACTAGGAATAGACACAGAACTCCGTCTAATTTGACTAGTTATTCCATATATTTCGCTTTTCGGGAAATAGGCAGTTAATTTATAACAACGTACCGACAAATTAACTGCTTTTTTCCATATAAATTGCTCTTTATAGCTCATACTTCAAACTTCAAACTTCAAACTTCATACTTCATACTTCAAACCTCATTTGCTCATAAACCACTTTGGCTTTTATTTCATCCATTGATAACCAGAGTGAAGTTAGGGTTTTATGTTCCTCGGCACTTTTAGGAATTACTTTAAAGGCAATTTCTAAGGTTTTCATCAACATATCATTATTATTTAACCCCGTTTTTTGCAAGAAGTTTCTAACTAACTGGGGATTTTGTTCTTCTTGGTAAATGGCAATAATGGCGTGCAGGGCATCGACTAGATAAAGGTTAGAAAAGTTATCGGCACAGGTGTTAAAAGCACGTTTTTTGTGTCTTTGTTTGGGAGTTAATAGTTTACAAGTACCGCTAGCGGAATCGAGTAATTTGTACTCTTTAGCTAAATCGTTAACGTTAAAACCACCAATAGCAAGGGCTAGCTGTCTGGCTTCATCGAAGGGGAATTCACGGGCTTTGAAAGCATCCCAGGCTAATAAATACCATTGAGTAAGGGGATCGAAACCTGCGGTGTCGGTTTGTACCAGTTTACGGAAACGATAGTTGGCGATCGCTTTTCTGGCTTCGGCAAAAGCAACTTCGGGGCGCACTGGTTCACCGCTACTATCTAGAATAGGATAGGCACGGGAAAAGACATTAAGGGCAGGGCCAAAAGCACTAAGATACAAGTCAATTCCTGTAATCTCATTCTCTTCAAATTCGGGAGCGCGTTGTTCGACGAGGTTGGCAACTTCAGGGCGCAAGTCATCCCACCAGGCTTGTTCGGCTAAGGGGTCGCGTTTGCGACAGACTAAAAGCACGGTACTAGAAACGGAATTTTTCTTAGCTTGATGCAGATTCTGCGGGTTTTCGGTACTGACTGACCAAGATGCAGTAATCTCAAAGCCAGCATCGATTAGGGATTTAGTGAGGACATCCCACGCCCCAGATTCTTTATGGTTAAACTGTACTGTCATTACGCCGTCATCTCGTAAGACGCGATAATATTCGCTAAATACCAGTTGCATCTTGGCTTCATAGTCTTGTTTTGCCAGTTCTTCGGGAGATGCACCCATGTTACGGAAGCGAGAAGGATTCGCAACGGCTTCTCTATCTTTATCGGTAAGTTCCGACCAAAATAAATCGGGGAAGATATCGCCTAATGTGCGTTTCATCCAGACATAGAAAAAGTCCGAAAGTTCGGCGTATTGAATGGTGGAATAGTACGGAGGGTCAGTTACTATTGTATCTACAGAGTTATCTGGGATGTGAAAAAGGCTATCGGCTGATGAAGTTTGAAGTATGAGGTTTGAAGTTTGAAGTTTGAAGATCATCTTCGCGCTTCATACTTCTGTCTTCATACTTCGAGGGAAAAAACTCCGCTAATCTCTTCTCTGCTTCATCACCAACAAACTTGACCCACTTATCAATATCCTGCTGTAAATCAGCCCCAAACTTGAGAGGATATTCCATTGCAGCTTTCATCGTCACTACAGCCACAGGATTTAAGTCAGAAGCGAGAACATTTAAACCATATCTAGCAGCTTCAAAAGGTATAGAACCTCCACCAGCAAAGGCATCTAAAATCACGGGCTTTCTTTTACCCCAAATGCGATCGCAATATTCTTCCAATTTCTCAATTACTAAACTGGTCGGAGGAGTTTTATATAATTTAATTGCTTCTTTTTTCTTGACATTGATTCCGTCTTTTTCTGGATGCAAACCCAACAAATATTCAAACTCTTCCATCGAAATATCTGCGGGTAACAAAGAAGCCAAAACCGAAGCGCGAGAAAAAGATAAAGGCTTGCGAGAATACCAACGATGTAACCCCTTAAAAGGATTTCCCCCGTGTTCGTAATATACCTGCTCGTTGAGGAGTTTTACAGGCATAATTTTTTCAATAAACACCTGGGGACGTTGGGATTTAGTCATAAGTAATATAAAAAGTATTATTATTTATATAGAGATTAAATAAGCTCCTATGATTAATAATTCCCAAAAACAACGAATTTCCATCACTGTTGATGCCCATTTGCTCGAAGAGATTGACCAAATGACTAAAAACCGTTCGGCTGCGGTGGAGGAAGGTTTACGTTTGTGGCGCAAACAGCAAATCGAAGAACAGCTAAGAAACTTCTATCAAAACCGTTCTCAGGCGGATATTGAATTTGAACAAGAGTGGACGGAAGAAACACAAGAACAAGCGATCGCTGCTTGGGATGAATTTCCCTGGGACGAATCTAAGTAAAATTATGAGTAGTGGAGACTTTCCCCGTCAACGACAGGTTTATTTATCCAAGGCTTTAAAACAGTCTGGGGATACTAAAAAACGTCCAGTAGTAATCATGTCGATAGATATCCGCAATCAATATAGTTCTACTGTCTTAGTTGTCCCTTTTTCTAGTGATACTTCTGATGCAGCTAATCCTAGCCGTGTCTTGGTTAAACAAGGAGAAGGAGGATTGAATGTCGATTCTGTGGCGATGTGCGACGTTATGACTAATATAGAAAAACGCTATCTTGAGCGTGGACCTTATGGCGAAATAACTCCTGAATCATTCGCTCGTATTCAAAGAGCAATTCAAATTGCGATCGGCATTTATTAAGTTTAGAGGCTTATCAGTAAAGAAGTTAACCAGCATGACTACAACTATAGAATTACCCAGCGGAAAAATTATCGATCTGGCTCGTTTCGTTGCTTTATTACCTGATGAAAAAACAGCAAATAATACATATTCTTTGATCTTAGAAGGCTGCGAAAAAGCGATCGCCTTGAATCCTCAAGAAGCAAAATCGATTAAAGAACATCTCAATTTGAAGTCCAATAAAAATCACAATGGTGTTTGGGATCGAGAAGAACAATTACGCAAAAATCAACCCAAACTGAAAAAACTTAGAGAATGGATTGACCAAAAGAAACAAGAATCGACCTCACCAGAAAAAGAAGCAGCTTTTGAAGAATTTAAACAAACAATTGATGCAGAAAGACCAGTAGGACAAAAATTATACGAGCATTAGAATGATTGTCCTAGTCGATTCTGGAATATTAGGAAAACTTTGCAATCCTAATTCTTCTGCTGAAGTTGAAGCTGCAAGAGAAAAGCTATACAAGCTGCTAGCCAGAGGAGTATATATTGTCAGTAGTCAAATCTGTGATTACGAAGTAAGGCGATCTTTAATTCTTAATTCTATGAGAGGTTTATCTTCAGAGGGAATTAGTAACTTAGACAAATTATCTGAATTTATTGATTTTCTACCTGTTAATAATACAGTTTTACAAGAAGCTGCTAATCTTTGGGCAGAAGCTCGTATACAAGGAGTACCTACCGCAGACGATAAAAGCCTTGATGCTGACATAATCATCTGCGCTCAATACAAGCTACTAAAGCAAGAATATCCAGGTAGATACATTATTATTGCCACTACCAATGTCAAACATCTAAGTCGCTTTACTGAAGCAAAAGAATGGCAAGCGATCGAGTTTTAACGGTAGATATTTATAATGAGAAAGTGTATCTCAAAGAATATAATTCGCTATTCTCCTAAAAGTATCCGTAAGGCTTTAAGAGCAGAAGAACGTTTACCATTGGCAATCATCGCAAACCAATAATGAGCTTCTTCATTACTCATAGAACTAATTCCAGTAGCAATTTTAGTAATGCGATCTAATTTTTTTAAAGGTTGTAAAGTTTGGAATAAAATTGCTAAATTAACTCCTGATTCCTCTGATAGAGTGTAATGACTTTGACGCTTATGAGACAAGCTTTGTGGATCGTATTTATTGCTCTTTAATATTTTATAAATATTCTTTTTAGCTAATACTAAAGTTTCTCCTTTCAAGTGACCAATTTTCTTGGCAGAAGCTCGTTTTTTTTCTCCTGCTTTTTTATAAGCGCATTGATATAGTTCAAGAGCGAAATTATTGTTATCGGTGGAAATAACTCTTAGTTGAAATTCTTGCACAGGTCGTTTCACTCCAATTCAAAATTCAGAATTCAAAATTCAAAGTTAAGTATGCTGAAAACTTGTTGATAAGATTGGCTTACATAATTCGATTAGTTTTAATATGAGTAATCTTCCTATTACAGAGAGAACTGAAGATTTTGCTATTAGAATAATTAAGGCTTGCAGTTTTCTTGCAAAACAGTCGGATGTGTCTAGAACTTTATCAAGGCAACTACTAAGGTCTGGTACATCTATTGGGGCTAATGTCCACGAAGCACAATCAGCACAATCAAACAAAGATTTTATCCATAAGTTAGAAATAGCATTAAAAGAAGCTAGAGAAACCGAATATTGGCTCAAAATATTAATTAAATCAGGAATAGTAGGAGAATCTAAGTTTAAATTGTTGTTGCAAGAATCCCAAGAAATTAAAGCTATCATTGCTGCCTCAGTAGTTAAATTAAAGAAAAAGTAATTTTGAACTTTGAATTTTGAACTTTGAATTCCAAGTCAATACTTCACTTTGGCATTAAGAGAAATTCGGTCTGCTTCGTTTCGCTTAAGTGCTTGATGAATATCGTTCAACTCTTTACTTTGGGGGGGAATACCAGGCTCAAAATCAATGATCAATTTCAGATTTACGTCGCCTTTAGTTTCTGGATTGTTGAGTAGTGCGTTAATGGTATTAAAAAAGCTTTGAAATCCTTTCATTTGCCCTTGATATTCCAAACGCACAAATTGGTCATCACCTGTTTGAATAGTTGCCGTTTGGTCGATTCTGAGGGGGAAACGACTTAATAAAGGAATCGCCGTTCCCAATTTACGGTAGTCAAGCAATTTGTCTACCGATATTTCCAACGACTCAATTTCTTTAACTTTGCGATCGCCACAGAGATCGATTAAGCCAGTAAAAACTTTGTTGACGGTGCCATCGAGTTCGATAACGGGCGATCGATAATCAAAGATAGTGCCAGTGCTGCCATTATCGTTTAGGTTATCATCAGGTTTATATTCACCATTTGGCTTTTTAACTCTAGTTCCATCTGACGAAATTACAGCTTGAGTTTGTTGTTCTACTGTTTCTCCGTTGCCATAGTCAGCAGCAACTTTAAATACTGTTGTATTAGTAATTGTTGTTTCGTATTCATCGGAAGGGCGAAACTCTTCGGGTATTAAAGTACCATTCTCATAAAGGCTAGTTTTTAATGCTCCCTTGGCTTTCCAACGAACTCGCACAGGTTTTTCTGTCTCTGTAGAAGGCATCACCTGAGCATTTAATTCAATTACTCTAGGTTCAGGCGGTTGAAGAATTCCGCGACGGTATAAAGTAAAGCGATCGCTAAATTCAATTGATTCAGGTAGAGATAGTGTGTCGTCGGTTTTAAGATAAACTTTTTCTCCCACTTTCATATCCCAGTGACCATCTTGTAATCCTTCGCGGATGGTATCTCGCAGTAGAGAAATTTCAGCATCCAGTAAAATATTCAGGTTTAAATCTTTGGCAAAGGCATCTTTTAAAGCTTTAGTTGTCCAGTGGTCTAAACCTTTACTCCAAACTTTCTGCAAAATATAAACAGGGGCAAAAGGCTTAGAACCTTCAGGGCGTATCTTTTCACAATCTTTGAGAGCCTTAAGGATGATCGACTGCTGATTATTATTACCTTTAACAGCACTCGAATCTTGGGCGGGTAAGACATAGTGCATCAACCCAGTGGGAGCTTTAACATCATCTTTGGTGGGATAAAACAGATGACGATAAGCATTAGTTAGAGATACTCTAACGTCTAAATCTTTACCTCCTTCTCTTTCTTTTAGTTGCTTTTGTTGAGTATCCGATAAATCTTCTAAACGGGTTTGACTTGTTAAAATATTTTGAATTGCCTTGTATTCTCTTGCGTTATCAATAGCTCTTTCGATTTCCTGTTTATTAGCTAGCAAAAATAACAATCGATTGCGATAAAGGCGGAATTTGCCAGATTCTCCAGTATTATTAAAAATCTGCTCGACAATATTAGGCGGACTATCGGTAGAGTTAACCACAGTTGTTTCATCAAAATCAATTAAACAAAGGGCAACGCCATCAGGAACATCATCAACATCTCCCGATCCTTCAGGGGAGAAAATTGGTGTAAATATTTTCTTGGCAAAAATACTATCGCGACGCGATCGCAAATCGTCTTTTGCCTCACTGCGCCCTACTTGTTCTTTTTCTTCAGTAACAATTTTATTAACTGATGGCTCTTCTTTAAACCGAGACTCTGAAGTAATCGGATCGTAATCTAAATACCAAGCCACTGCTGTCAATCTTTCTAAGGCGCGATCGACAAAACTAACCTCTAACCCTGGTGTGAGTAATGACAAGTTTAATTCTGCTCTTCTGATACCAGAAGAGATGCCCTGAGTTAGAGAATGTAAAAAGATAGTCCGAGCTACCCAACTGGAAAAAGGCGGTTTGTCGGCTGCAATCCACTCCTCATCTTGTATCTGAGCATAAGCTTCTCTACCATTAGGGTTGTAAATATCTGCCCCGATAGGTGGACGCATTTGTGAACGTTGAAGTCTTGAGGTTAGGTCATTGGTTATTTCACCATCTAAACCCACAGGAATATGATGGGTATGAATTAGATAAAAGTGAGAATTTGCAGAAGAATTCATTCTTGCATTCTGAACTCCTCCATCCTTACCTTCTTTATTCCACAAATGCCTAACTACTTGAGCTAGTAAACGCAATGCACCTCTGGTCTTTTGAAATTCTGGAATAGAGGCAATTTTTTTGGTTAACAGATTGAATAGCTCTGGGTGAAAAGGATAACTTTGAGCGATCGCCTCACTATAACGAGCGTCTTTACAGGCATCGGGTAAATTACTCCGACTAGCACGACAGGCGGTAAAGTATTCTGAGGCTGCTTTCCTTGCTGCTTCAGCACTAACGCTCTTGAACAATCGTTGTTTAACAATATTGTAGACTTCAACATCTGTTGAAGGGCTTAAAACCTTTTCTTGTCTGGCAGAAGCGCGAATTAATTCTTGCAATTCTGTAGTTTCTTCCGCAAAAGTATCTGTAGTTGAAGCAAGAGAATATACAAACACTAAATTATTACAAGATCCTGCCAAATCCATCAAGGTAAAAAGAAAAGCCACAACTTGTTCGGCTAAGTCACTCCTATTTATCTGTTTTGCTTTAGCTGCCCTCAGATAACGAGCAATTTCATCTAAAACGATTACCGTTGGCTGATTGTCTAATAACCTTTCTAAAACATCTGTTCCAGGACTAATACCTGAGCGATCGCTCCCTGCTAAAAGCTGATATCCTGCTATCCCCCCAATTTGATAGGCAATTTCACCCCAAAGAGTTTTGGTAGTTACGCCATTACTATGATTAATACCATTTTCAGGGTCTAAATCTCTTCCGTCTATAGCTGCTATTTGTACAGGGCGATCGGGGATTAAACTAAGTTCTGCAAATCTTTCTAATCCCTTAATTTCTCTTGCTTGTTTACAGATATGCCATAAAGCAATCTCATCGTGGGTTTTACCACCACCAAAGCTAGTTTCCAGTCTAATGACAGGAGAACCTGATGATTTACCCGTTAACCGACCAAACACCTCTGTGATCAGAGTTTTAATTCCATCTGTGGCATAAGTATTCGCAAAAAAACTTGCAGCATCTTGATATATCAGGGGTGCTTTTCCTTCGACCACAGATCGCAATTTAGCAGCGAATAGATCGACAGAAAGTTCTCCTGCTAAAATCTCTTCTCTGGGAATACAGGTTTCAAAAATTGAACGCAACATAGACAAGTCTCTAACTAGAAGCTTGTGCTTAAAATGCCCATTTTGGTTCGTTAAATCTAAAAAAAATCTAAAATTGCTGGTATGACTTTATTATCGCTACTAACTAAGAGCAAGCGATCGCTCTAGATCCTAGAGATTTGCTTAAATAAGGGGAAAATAGCAGTGATTCAAAACGAACATCAGTACAAAGTAACTCAAGAATCTCCTTCAATTAAACAAGTTGTGACTTGGATTGCTCAACTTGGAGGATTTTTGGCTCGAAATCATAATGGTTTCCCTGGAGTCAAAACTCTCTGGAGAGGATTACAGCGATTACATGATATTGTTTCTACTTAGAAGCTGATACATTCCTCTAAAAATCATAGTTTATAAACTTATGGGTAAGGCATAGATTAGGAAATAAGTACCGATCTGAAACTACATCTGAAAATTCAACTTCTTTTCTAATGACTAATATTCAAAAAACTAAAACTCAGATAAAAAAGATTGATTAATTGCTTGATTTTCCGTAGATTGGTTATGAAAAACACCAGCACACTACTGATGTCAATAAATTAGAATTAATTTCAATCTAGCTTATAGCCTTAAATTGTCATCCCTAATTCTTAGGATTGGAATCTAAATCCAAACGATTATTATCTCGGTTTTCAAGTTTAGCTTTCAAACCTAACTCTTCATTGTCATTCATCTCTAAACCCGCTTGTTTCCCTAGCTGATCGACATCATTCATGTCCTGACCTATTTCTTGATCGATTTTATCTGTATCATCTATTTCGCCCAAAGGCTCAGTGTGAGCAAATTTTTCTTCACCTGTATTCATACAAATACTTCCTGTTTCTGCTATTTAATTTTAACATTACCTAACAGATAACATAGTTATCAAGAAATGTGTTCCATCTTAAGAAGTATTTATTTCTTGTTTTAGTCTACAAATGTTTTTTATCTAGTATCGAGTCAAAAATCAACAGTTTTAAAACCAATTATATTTAGGTTGCTTTATCAACTTTTTCATTTTCATCATTTAAATTTTAAAACTATATCAATCTAGTCTTAATTTACATTTAAGAGCGAGCTAGTTTTTTACATCACAGCAGAGAAAAGAATTAATATGGCTAATTTTACAGGAACTTCAGCAAACGACGATTTTCGCGAATTATTTGGGCTGAGTTCAGAAAACGACGAACTGATTGGCTTGGAAGGAGACGATATTATTGATGGTTTTTTAGGAGACGATACTGTTTATGGTTCTGAAGGAAATGATACCGTAATTGGTGGAGATGACCAAGACTTAGTATCGGGCGATTTAGGTGATGATGTGCTATTGGGTGGCGGTGGCAATGGTTCGGATACTTTGACTGGAGGCGAGGGCAACGATCGAATTTCTGGAGAACTTGATGACGACACTCTTTATGGTGGGGAGGGCAATGATGAGCTATTTGGAGAGTCAGAAGATGATGAGCTATTTGGAGAAGCAAACGAAGATACTCTTTATGGTGGAGAGGGAAACGATGCTCTAAATGGTGGAGATGGTCAAGACTTTGTATCAGGGGATTTAGGTGATGATGTGCTTGCAGGGGGAAATGGTTTGGATACTTTAACGGGAGGTGAAGGCAACGACCGAATTTTTGGAGAAGCAAATGACGATACCCTTTATGGTGGTGATGATGATGATACGTTAGATGGAGGAACAGAAAACGATCGCCTCTTTGGTGAATCAGGCAACGATCTTTTGCAAGCAGGAGAAGGTAACGATATTCTGGAGGGAGAAATAGGCAGCGATCGCCTCTTTGGGGATGCAGGTAACGATATTCTCTTTGCTGGTAATGATAACGATATTCTCGATGGTGGCGATGGAGACGATGAGCTATTTGGAGAGGCAGGGGAAGATACTTTGCTAGGAAGTTTGGGTAGAGATACGTTATCTGGCAATCGAGACGACGATATTTTAGAAGGAGAGTCAGGGGATGATATTCTCAATGGCGGATCGGGTGCAGATACTTTCGTCTTTTCTGATATTTCTAATGTGGGCGTAGATACAATTGAAGGGTTCTCATTTGATGATGGAGATCAAATACGGATAGTTGCCGACGGTTTTAATATTGATACAGATGAAATTGACCGCTTTGGTTTTGATTCTGGTTCTGGTGAAGTTTTCTTTGACGACCAGGTTTTTGCTGTAATTGAAGGAGACAATGAATTTATTTCTGAAGATGCTATTGAGATCGTCTAAATTCTGATTTGAGCTACATCACACTAGGCAGGCATTGGTAATAATGTCTGTCTAGCCGCGCTCCTTCGGAGCAGAGGTCGAAAATACTACAAAATATAACATTAAAGGTTAAAAGTAATGCTCCGAAGCTAATTTAAAGCTTCGTCTTTAGAGGCAAAAAGAAATAAATAACGGTTCAATATCTGAATCCTCTTGTTTCAGAAAGAGGTAAAATTTTGACTTATGAAAATTATTTAAAGAGGTAATCTTAATGATAGAAGTAATTTGCGCTGGTTCTTTGTTCCTTTCAACGAATATCCCCGTTAAGCCAAACTCAATTGATTTTGCTTGGATAGATATGGCAGAATCCAGCTTAGTTCAACCAAATATCTGGCGTAATCAAATGTATCTGGCAGATAATGAGTCTGGTGCGAACCGTAATACTGAACTAGAACAACTTTTCCAGAGATTTAACATTATTCTCGATAATCCTCAGAACGACACGAGCGATCGCGATGCGGATGAACGTCGCCGAGAATTAGATTTAGAAAATCCAGAACCTGACTCAGAGAATAACTATGAATCAGATTATCGTCGTCAAGCAGACGAAGCAAGAGAAGAGAACGATATTTTTAATTCAGATTCAGATTCAGATTCAGATTCAGACAGCGATCGCGATGCGGACGAACGCCGTCGAGAATTAGAAACACAACAAAACGAATCTTATCCAGGGGAGTACAGTGAGAATGAGCATCAATCTGATTATCGCCGCCAAGCAGATGAGGCAAGAGAGGGGTCAGAAATTACTGTTCCCAACTCAAATTCAGATTCAGACAGTGATCGCGATGCGGATGAGCGCCGTCGAGAATTAGAAGATAATAACTAGAAGATTGGCAAAAATTGCCAATCTTCTTCATTTTAAACTTTAACCTTGTCTTGAGCTTCAGATGTCAAATTTGCTTGCTCCATTATCAAGGCAATCCCCTTGATATTGATCTTGTTATCTTGTTATACAGATCTGCCCTCAGTTGGGCCTTTAATTGCCTTCCAACCAGCTATACCGCCCTGAAGTTGCGACACACTCTCAAAACCTTCTTTACGTATTTGATTGGCTACTGTTTCCGCTTCTTGATCGTTGCTGCTGTAGACATAGATCTCGCGGTTTTTTGGTAAATTTTCCACGGTTTCCATTAACATTGCACCTGTAATTCTTTCTTCTAAATAAGATTCGCGATCCCGAGCATCAATAATGGTTAAACCAGGTTCGCCCCACTGTAAGCGTTCTTTTAATGCTTGAGCGCTGGCTTTAGGAGTAGCTGGCGGAGGAGTGGGAACCGCTTTAGTAACTGTTTCCTTAACATCCAAGATTGCTTTTTCTGCTTTTTGTTCAGATTCAGACATAAAATTTTTATCCAAATAAATTCTTATTAATGTTAATTAATGCAAGTTTCTGCTGCTAATGAATCCCTCTAAAGGAATAAATATTAATAATGATCTGAGCTGTAAATATTCCTTTTGGTTCATTTTTTTAAGTTACTTTTTATTTAATCTTAATTACTGTAGCTAGCAATCAACTTAAAAGTAAGACCATGCAGAGTCAAGAACGTCGTCCAACTCCCGATGAAATTCCCGAACAGAAATTAGACTACCCTGCTTCTCAAAGGAATATGATTCCTCAGCCTGATAGTGATTTGTCTAACTATAGTCCTGCTAATAAATTAACAGGCAAGGTGGCGTTTATTACTGGTGGTGACTCTGGTATTGGTCGAGCAGTAGCGATCGCCTACGCAATGGAAGGAGCAGAAGTGGCTATCTTTTATCACGCTAATGATACCGATGCCGAAGACACTAAAAAGATGGTTAAGGAAATTGGCAATAAAGACTGTCTGGTTATCAAAGGTGATGTTCGTGATTTTGCAAGTTGTGAAGCTGCAATCCAACAAGTAGTCGCTCAGTTTGGGAAGTTAAACATTCTGGTGAACAATGCAGCATACCAGATGGTACAGAAGAAGTTTGAAGATATCACCTTAGAGCAGTTTCGACGCACGATGGAAACTAACGTTTTTGGTTATTTCTATATGGTCAAAGCAGCGATATCTCATTTAACCGAAGGGGATGTGATTATTAATACTGGTAGCGTAGTCGGTAAAATGGGTAAAGGAATGCTGGTGGATTACTCTACTTCTAAAGGTGCAGTACATACCTTTACCAAGTCTCTGGCTTTAAATTTAGGCGATCGCGGTATTCGCGTCAACTCCGTCGTACCTGGCCCAGTGTGGACTCCTAATATTCCCGCAACCATGCCAATTGAGAAGGTCGGTCAATATGACACAGATGGCATCATCAAACGAGCAGCTCAACCAGAAGAATTAGCTCCCGCTTTTGTCTTTCTAGCTTCTTCTGACAGTAGTTTTGTCACTGGCGCACTATATGACGTAACAGGTGGACAACTATCTGCCTAGCCAGTACAAGAATCGTTGGCGTTGCTCTAAATTTTGTTTAATAAAAGCTATAAGCTCTAGGCTTTAAGCCTGGTCAACGACTGCATATGCGGAGCGGCTTGCACTTATCGCATTGAGTGTATCCTTTAGGACTACCCCCAACTTAAATATGTAAAATCTCCTTCTTATATTTCAGGTAACTTAACTCTCTTAAAAGATGAGGTGGGTTCACTAGCGATCGCCATTTCTTATTATTGTCTGTTTATTGTTGCTGTAGCGATCGCTCTATTAGCTTTAACGGCTTATCTTTTATATAAAACCGACTGGTCGTCAGGTACGGGCAGTGACTCAAAACCGTGAAATGGTTAAGTGTCTGAGGGTGAATATCAGTTTGGTAGACTCAGATCTTGCATCAGTACAAAAAAACTAAATTATGGAGACTGGACAATCAATTTAATACCCTTTTCCCTTTGACCCTTCCCCTTTACCCGAATACCACAGTTAAATTACGCGGTAGGTGCAAGATCTCAGTAGAGATGATTTTGTTATAATAGTTGCCTTATTAAACTCAACCAGCGCTCTATTTTAATGCAGACTACTGTTAATTTTGAACTTCAAGCTATAGACGATCAGCTTTCGAAACGTCCGATAGCTCTTGATCCTGGTGGCTACTATATTATCTACCTAGATCGAGAAGCAGGACTAATTTGCGCCAAACACTATACTAATATTATTAACGAGCAGGGATTAGCAGCAGATCCAGAAACAGGAGAAGTGATTGCTTGTGGTGGGAAGAAAGTTGAGCGCAGCGTGGAAAAGCTCTATACTGCTAGAACTGCTAAAGAATTGTGTGTCGAGGTAATCGAAAAGCCTCAACCCTGTCCTTTGACCATGTTAGACCATGCTGCCTACTTGGGTAGAGAGTTTACCAGGGCCGAGTATGCTTTAGTTAATGGTACTGAATATATTCAGGATTAATTCCCCAATCCCACATACCAGTAGTAAGTGACCATGGGTACGACAGTAGCTACTATTAAGAAACCAACTACCCAAACTGTGGCGCTTCCTTGGTCGGTATCTTCAGCTTTAGTAAAAGTACCTTCAGTTTGGATCTCATCTTCAATAATTGGTGGACCTGGATCTTCTTGTCCTGACAGTACTGCTACTAAGCGATCGCCTGCATCAAGAAAAGCCTGGTTATATTTATTGCCCTTGCGCATGTTGTAGCCAACAGTATCATCAATAATACTTTTCGCGACTTCTGCACCAATCAATCCTTGGGCGGCATCTCCTGAACGAATAGCCACATTATTAGTTAGGGTATCCAATACCAATAACGTCTGATTCGCCTTGGATTCAGCATCAGGATACCAATCCTGAAATATTTCCTCTGCCAGACTGTCCACCGTCTCACCGTAGTCTAGACGGCGAATTGCGACCATTCTAATTTCTTGACCTGTTTCTCTTGCCAAGTCTTTAAAAGTATTGCTTAACTTGTTTTGATTGACGCTACTAATAGCATCGGCAGTATCCACTACCCATAAGTTTTCCGCATCAAAGTTAGGTAGGTCAAATAGTCCTGTGGCGATCGCTGGAGTAGCGACGCAAAATATTGTAAATATCAGCAAGAGGGTAGATAAAGCTGATTTTAATAGATTAGTTCGCGGTAAAACCGCTTTTATAGACAAAAGATTCATTGTTGTTCTCAAATAACTAAAATAACTACTTACACTTACTTTAAAGAATATATTTAGCCCTCAACATAAATAACTGCTGAATGCTTATTATAAATAATAATAAAGCCCAGAGTTACCTCCAGGCTCTAAGCCGATTACTCGCTCAAGTAAAAATCTCTTGACACCTCAAAATAGGCAATCTTGATTGAAGCAATTAAATCCCAATCAAGCCTTTAATGCCTCCTAAATAAACTGTCGACAACAGGAAGTAAGAAAAAAATGCCCCACCG
Source organism: Pleurocapsa sp. CCALA 161 (assembly GCF_003003995.1). Lineage (GTDB taxonomy): Bacteria > Cyanobacteriota > Cyanobacteriia > Cyanobacteriales > Xenococcaceae > Waterburya. The sequence continues at coordinate 20,534 of NZ_PVWF01000041.1, forward strand.
CCTCCGCCGATGAAGAAGCCAGTGGTAAAGTCACTCCAACCTTCTTTGGAAGCAAAAGCATCAGGCACTTTGCCAGTGGTGATGGTTTCTGTTGGTTTGCCGCCCATCGCACTAGAATATAGGGAAAGACAAAGGGTTAAGATAACTATCAGGCCAAAAGATGATAGCAAAGCTGCTATATCTGCATGTTCAGTATTTCTTAGAGGGCCTAAAACTAGAAAAGGTCCATATAGCAAGTAGCCGTGAGCCATCCCCACCTCTAATCCACGACGTAAAGGTGCTAAACCCTCACGGTAGGCAGGGAGGTTGCGAATCAAAGATAAGCTAAAATCAGAAGAATTTAGCGGTGTGGCTAAATTGCCAATTTGAGGATCTCCTGCGGGCTGAATCGCATTATATTCGTTCATATTTTGATTTCTCCTTAGATCTATTAAATTCAATTGGATTCAACAAGTAGATTGGGCATGGTCGGGGCTTGCCCCGCTTTGTTTGGGAAACCCGACTGCTCCTCGACTTCAATGAATCCTTTAAATAGCATCACTCTAACTTGGTTTAAGTTCGCTTTTTGTTAAGAATCTTTATAACTGAACCTAATCAGGTTAAGCTTCACAGTAATATCCATGTTGTTAACGTTTGATTTAAAAAAATAGGGAAATATAAATTATGATTGGCGATTATGCAGCTTCTTGGTTACCCGTAGCGATGGTTCCTTTAGTAGGTCTTGTTGGAGCAGGAATTTCAATGGCTTTGTTGTTTATCTATATTGAAGGCGAAAGCCCAGCAAAATAGTCTCACCATCGCAATACTATAAGTAACTTTATTGTACTTATAGAAACTTAATACTCTGCCTTTAGTGGCAGATTTTTTTTAGTAATTATTTCAAGAGCATGTCTGAACTGTTGTGGTTTGATTTGATATCCTTGGTATTGATTAAACGCCAAAAAAAATAGAGTTAAGTAATCGTAATCCATAACAATTTTGGAAATTACTCAACCCTGTAGATGAAATCAATGAGATGATGCAGATTTAACGATCTCCTAAAGCAATACGAGCCTGTTCGCGATCGTCAAAATGGATTTTTTCTGTACCTAAGATTTGATAATCTTCATGTCCTTTTCCTGCAATTAAAACACCATCCCCTGGTTGAGCGTTTTTAATCGCTGTAGCGATCGCCGTAGCCCGATCACCTATGATTAAAGGCTTAACATTGTCAGGAATACCCGCTACGACATCTTTGAGGATCTGTTCGGGGTTTTCAGTACGGGGATTATCAGAAGTTACTACTGCTAAATCTGCTAGTTGTGCAGCAATTTTTCCCATCAACGGGCGTTTTGTGCGATCGCGATCGCCACCACAGCCAAAGACACAGATCATTTTGCCAGTAATAAAGGGGCGTGCAGCCTTAAGTAAATTCTCCAAACTATCAGGAGTATGAGCATAGTCGACAATCACGTTAATATCCTGATTAGAACCAGAGCGCACCCGTTCCATTCTCCCTGGAACACCCGCAAAGTTTGGTAAGCTATTGGCAATTAGCTTGAGATCTATCCCTAAGTGTAATCCTGCCCCTACTGCTGCCAGCAAGTTGGCTAAATTAAATTGACCAACTAAAGGCGAATTGAAGATAATTTCACCTTGGGGAGTATGTAACCTACCGCTAACTCCTGTGGGCTGATAGTCTAAATTACTGGTGTATAAGTCAGCATCTTGATTATCAACGCTATAACTCCAAACCCGCTCAGTATCTAGTTGAGCAATCAGGCGTTTGCCATAATCATCATCCAGATTGATAATTGCTCTACCCTGTAAATATTCGGGGCTAAATAATAAAGACTTTGCTTGGAAGTAATCTTCCATGTCTTTGTGATAATCCAAATGATCTTGCGTCAGGTTAGTAAACACTGCCACCTCAAAACTACAGCCTTTGACTCTTCCTTGAGCTAACGCATGAGAACTAACTTCCATCACCGCATATTTATTCCCAGCCTTTACTGCTGCGGCTAATTGTGACTGCAACTCAACGGCAAAAGGAGTCGTGTGGTTGGCAGTTTGGCTATATCCTGCCCAGCGAGTGTATAGAGTACCCAGCATGGCGGTAGGAGATTGCGCCTGAAGCAAAAAGTATTCAACTAGATGACTAGTCGTAGTTTTACCATTTGTCCCTGTCACCCCTACCATGCTTAATTTTTGACTGGGATAATCATGAAAAGCGGTAGCGATCGCACTACAGACAGAAACCAAATCCTCAGTTTGGATTACACAGGCATCGCCTGTAGGAGGCTGTTTTTGGGCTGCTGCGGGAGTGATGATAGCAGCGATCGCACCTTGACTTGTCGCACTACCCCAAAACTCTCCGCCGTCCACTCTAGTTCCAGGCATACCGATAAATAGATCTCCCGGTTGGCAAGCATGGGAGTTAGTACAAACTCGATTTACTTCTAGATCCAGAGCATCATGTTCTGGTTGCTGAAGATTGACTTTAGCTAATAATTCGCGCAGCTTCATTATTTTTCTGTGTAGATGCTTAACGGTACTATATTTTGCCTTCTTTTTACCCTATATGGTTAAATTTTGCCGTAACATCTGCTCTAATTTAGCCACAGGTGCGCGAGGAGATATACGGGGTAAGGGTTTTTCCTTGTCTAATAATTTTTGACACAATACAGGAACTTCATACTCATAGGCAGTCCACCAGTCTTCACGAGTAGTTATGTCGCGTATTTCCAGTTCAAACTCAATTTGACGAACCTGCTCTAATTTCAACTGCAATCCTGCGCAGAGATGACAACCAGGCTTGCTATACAGAATTAATTGCATCACTAACTTCTTACTTGGGTTACTTATCCAACAATCTTAGTTGATGACTAATTCTGCTGTGAACAGTCTGTAATTCCTTGAGATTAGTCAATTCTGCTGAATCAAAACAAGCCTGGATTTTTCTCAGAGTTTTTTCTAGTTGCTTGGCTAATTCTAAAGCCTGAGCGCTCACCCGATCCATTTGCTGCTGTTCATATGTTTTTAAAGCTAAACCGCGTAAGATTTGAATTGCTACTGTTTCCAATTGTTGCTGGACACTAAATTCTAAACGAAGTAAGATCCGCTCCTGCTCAAAGAATCTTTCTAGTACTAGCTTTTGCGGATGGGTAGATGTATTTTGAGGCAGTTTTGCCATCCGCTTAATTTCATCAATTAAAGAGCAGAAAATTGGTAAAGGTACTCGATCCAGGGAGGATTGAACTGAGTTATTTTGTTCCGTAACAATGCCACCGCGATCGCTATAGCGAGTTAAGGTAATATATTCTGAGTGGTATTTAAAAGCTTGTTCTAGCAGCTTTTGCCATGATAGTTGAGACGATAGCTGTGGCAGAAAATCCACTGTTTTAGGTTCAACTATTGGGGATTTTTGACCTAAAGTTTCAGCAATTAATTGTGATATTTGTGCCTCTTCTAAAGCATTTTTTAGTTCGTGGTTAGATTCTGGAGTTAATAGTTCAGCAGGATCGGCAATGATTGTGGCTTTATGATCCAGATTATTAGCTGGATTTTGATGATTAAATTCTGGCGGAATTTCAAACAAAGTAGCGGTTGCATCGACTTTAGCTTTGTCTAGCTGTTTGGGTTTGGCAGTTAAGTCTAAGTCTTTAAGAAAGTCTAAGTCTGCTGGTAAATCTGATAATTCTAGTTCAAGATCAGGCTCGTCTATTCCAGATGCCGCTGCATGAGAAATAATTGTGGGCGCAGAATCTATGGCTCGACGATGGTTAACGCCTTTTAAGGGTGCATTAGGATTAAAGCTAGTATCAATTACAGTTTTACGATTATCTTGCTGTTGTCTGCTTGATTGAACTGTATTTCGCGGATAATTTGCCAGAATAATTTGGTGGGTTTGTAAATCAATCAACTGAACTTCCAAATCATATTTGAAAACTTTAGCGATGGAATTGGCAAAGTTTTTTGACTCTTCGTTCTGGGGATCTAACATGCCTAAAACTAAATGATTGCCATCTAGTTTTAAAGGTAGAACTTGATAGTGACGACAAGAATCTAGAGGGAAAACCCGATCGATTAATTGAAAGATTTCTTTACTGTTAGCAAGACAATCAGCAAACATTGCTGTTTTAAAACCACCAGAATTAAAACCGTTATTCATAGAAAAAGCCTAGCTGGAAAATTTTTATTAGTAAATTGTTAATCTCGCGATCGCTAAGAGTGAAACTATTGGTTTATTAATCAATCATTTATCAGTTCATAAGTCTTCACAAGTATAGGTTACCCAAATTAAGCTTAAAGATTAGCATTGGGTTAATTAAGAACCTTTGTCACCCAACCAATAAAAAATGCCAATAGCAAGGTACTATCTACAATACGGACTTGAGGAATTTATGAGATAAGCTTTTATTTTCTACGTATGGCAATGGTATAAGAAGGTCTTTGTTTAGCTTCTCGTCTGGTTTTGATGATGCGAAAATCGCTGTCTATATATAAATGCTCGAATTGAGGAGTAGCACGAAAAGCAGTTTTAAATTTTTTGGCGGTACTGCTATTTAAGTTTTTTAGCTGTATTTCGGTAGAGGTATCTGCTACTAAAAAACGTTGCGCTACTTTAGTAAACCAACTATCTGCTTTGGCGATCGTCAAAGGAACTCCTTGCCATCTTAATGCTTGTTTGATGCCAATATTTTCAATCAGCCATTGACCATCTTTTACTCCGTACTTCTGGACGATCATCAGATCGAAAGCCAACAATAGTTCGGCTAATTTCTGTAACCAGCCAAGTTTTAGTTTACTCCCTGGAGCATAACGAGCCATATTGGCATAAAAACCGTCATCATGAAAGATTTGATAGGATTGCTCTGGTATACGCCCTGGTAAAATATCTTGAAAGGGAATAGTTGACCAAACAGGTGTCCAAACACCTAGAATAAGGGGCAGTTGATCTTCTGCCTGGGGAAAAGGACTGCGCTGACTTAACTCAGTGACAATTGGTTCTAACTGCTCTTGATAATATTCTACTTTGTGCTTAAGCGGCTGCAAATCTCGATCTTGAGTAAGCTGTAGTAGCTGCTGCTTGAGTTCTGCTGTAGTATGCTGAGATAATTCCTGGGTATTTGATGTTGTATTAATCATCTAGATAATTCTCTAGTAAGTGAGTGAGTGAGTGGGCAGTCATTAAATTACTTGGGTTGCAAAATAGATGTAGGTACGGGCTGTTTTTGTAATCTCTTTAAATTTTTGATATGCCGGTTTAGCGTTGGCGATCGCTACTTTGCCTTGAATTTTTTCGCAAACGGGTTTCTTGGTTTAAACTTTTCGTACCGATGTTTTTTAGTTTTTTATCAATGCGAGCAACGACTTTAGCTCAATACGACTGAGGAGGAAACTAGCAACCAAGACAATCTTGTCAATGGGTTAACCTTGTTTTATATGCGAAGCGGCTCTTTGAGGACTCTCTGTTATAAACCGCGAATATATGCCCAAACAGTCTGTTCGTAACTTTTTATGGAAGACAATAAAGTAATATTAACATTAATTTTTTCAATAAGTAGCTGGGTGGAATTAAATATAAAATAACGGATTCTTATTTTTCTCTCCTATCTCCACTACCTCACATCAGTCTTTAAATTAATTATGCCTAGCTACTTATCTTTGAAGCGATCACAAAAATCACGAATATTTGCAAAGATTAGAAATTCATAATTATAAAGTTTGCAAGTATAACTATATGCAGATGATCTTCCTAAAAAAAATGTGCTATGAGTAACAACAGGTAAATAATTTAATCTGTTGTTATTGATTTTCTTTAAGTAACCTAGCTATTTTGCTGTTTCATCAAAACCTCAACCACAAGAATTTAACCGATGAATACTATTGAACACTATGGTTTTTAATGCCTATTAAATTCACGCTGCTATTGTTGGTGACAAAAAATAGCTTAAAGATCTTAAAATATTAATTTTGTTGAGTAAAAGTAACTTCAGCAATTTTCCAAATGCCAAAAATTATGATTAGGAGCAATTAGTAGATCGTGGTAAGTACAGCCAATCCGTCAAACGTTAACGCTGAGAACAATTCTCAACCAGACGGACAAAAGAAAACTGCAAGACCAGTAACGCCCTGGGGGATTCTGGTTCAACAGCTAGAGCAAATCTTAGCAACTGTTCAAACAGAATCAGTTTCCGCTGAGTTTAAAACAGCTTTAAACAATTCATATCAATTGGCTGCGGGTTTAGATCCTTATTTAGAATATTGCACCACCAAAGAATCTCCAGCCTTAGCTAATTTAAGCGATCGCACTCAAAAAGAAGACTGGAGTAAGCGTTTTGAGGATGGGGAAACAGTAAAAGCTCTCGAGCAAGAAATGCTTTCAGGGCATCTTGAAGGGCAACTGTTAAAAATGTTGGTGGCAATCAGTAAATCCCAACAGGTACTGGAAATTGGCGTATTTACTGGCTATTCCGCTTTAGCGATCGCCGAAGCTTTACCAGATGGTGGTTGCTTGATCGCCTGTGAAGTAGATGAATATGCTGCTAAGTTTGCCCGTGAATGTTTTGATGTCTCTGAACATGGTCACAAAATAGAGCTAAGAGTTGCTCCCGCCAAGGAAACCATGCAAGAATTAATCGATGCGGGTAGATCGTTTGATTTGGCATTTATTGATGCGGATAAGGGAGGATACATTGACTATCTCAACCTTTTGTTAGATACAAATTTATTAGCTGCTGATGGCTTTATCTGTGTAGACAACACTTTAATGCAGGGACAACCCTATCTAGCCGAATCACAACGCACTGAAAACGGCAAAGCGATCGCCAGGTTTAATCGCTTTGTTGCCGAAGATCCTCGCGTCGAACAGGTCATGATTCCGATCCGTGACGGCTTAACCCTAATTAAACGTAAATAAAGGAGCTATAAGCTACAAGCTTTTTGATAAAACGTAAAGAAATTAAGGATTAGGATTAAAAAAAATAACGCAGGGGCAAATTAACAGTTTTTTTGATTGTATATGGCGCAAAAATTATTTTTAAGATACGGGACGGCGATTGCTAAAAATCTAGCAACTCTGGGTTTATTAACACTCTTGTTTCCTGTTAACTTAGGACTGATCTTAGTATCTCTAGTTAGTGGAGTTTTTAGGGGAAGGGAAAAAGCGATCGCTAGTTCGATCCCTAAAAAAAGGATTTTAATTACTGGGGCGAAAATGACCAAGGCGTTACAGCTTGCGAGGTCTTTTGCCCGCGATGGTCATGATGTGTATTTGGTGGAAACCCATAAATATTGGTTGTCAGGACATCGCTTTTCCCGTGCTGTCCAAGGCTTTTTCACCGTACCCGTACCAGAAAAAGAACCAGAAGCTTATTGTCAGGCTTTAGTAAATATAGCCAAAGAGAAAAATATCGATCTTTTTGTTCCCGTATCTAGTCCCATTGCTAGTTACTATGATTCTCTAGCCAAAAAAGCTTTAGAACCCTATTGTGAATCAATTCATTTAGATCCAGAACAGACAGCCATTCTCGATGATAAATACGCCTTTTGTTCAAAAGCGAGGGAGTTTGGTTTATCTGCACCTAAAGTTTTTCGCATTAGCGATCCGCAACAGATCTTAGATTTTGATTTTAAGAGTGATGGTAGTCAATACATTGTCAAGAGCATTCCCTATGACTCAGTATTGCGCCTAGATTTAACTCGCTTACCCTTTTTCGAAATGGCAGAATATGTCCAGAGTTTGCCCATCAGTGAATCTAAACCTTGGGTGATGCAGGAGTTTATTCGAGGACAGGAATATTGCTTCCACGCTACCGCGCGTAAAGGCAAAATCAGACTGCACTGCTGTTCTCAATCTTCTCCGTTTCAGGTGAACTACGAACAGGTAGATAATCCAGCAATCTATCGCTGGGTGGAAACCTTTATCCAAAAAATGAATCTAACGGGACAAGTTTGTTTTGACATGATTCAGACTGAAGACGGCACGGTATATCCGATTGAATGTAATCCTCGTTTGCATTCTGCCATCACCATGTTTCACGATCATCCAGGGGTGGCAAATGCATATTTGAGCGATGGTGAACCAGGCGAAGTTGCGATCGCTCCTTTACCTGACAGCAAACCAACCTATTGGACATATCACGAACTCTGGAGATTATTAAACATTCGCTCACTCAAAGAATTAAATGCTTGGTGGCAAAAGATCACTAAAGGGACAGACGCTGTTCTAACCCCGAATGACCCTTTACCCTTTCTCATGCTGCATAACTGGCAAATTCCTCTACTGCTGTTGGATAATTTACGTCGACTTAAAGGCTGGGTCAAAATTGATTTTAATATTGGCAAACTAGTTGAAATCGGCGGAGATTAGTAGGGGCGAACGGATGTTCGCCCAGCAATAAACAATTAACAATAAAGAACTAATGGTATCAACTAGCACGAATCCAAATACAGAAGCAAAAAAAAGAGCATTTGACTTAATGCTAACTTTCGTTAAAAGTCAGTGTACATATACCGCAGCACGATTGGGCATCTTCGATCTGTTAGACGATCGCGGAGAACAAACGGTAGAAGATTTAGCCCAAGCAACTAACACCGATATCGAAAGACTATACTTTATTTTGCGTGCTTTAGCCCATGTGGAAGTATTAACAGAAAAACCAGGCAGAATATTTGCCCCCACAGAAACATCTACTCTCTTGGTAACTAATAAAGATCCATCCGTAGGTCATTTGTTGATGCATCTAATTGAACCTGCACAGTGGGATGCGTGGAAGGTTTTGCCAGAAGCATTAGAGAAGGGAGTTGTGCCTTTTGAACTGGCTAACAAAAAAGGTGTTTATCAGTATTGCTATGACAACGAGTGGAGTAAAGATACTTTCATCAAAGCCATGAGTTTTCTCACCAATTCTCAGGTAGATGGATTGCTGGATGCCTATGATTTTGGTCAGTATGAAACAGTCATGGATGTTGGTGGTGGACAAGGAGGTTTGATTGCCAATATTGTGAAACGCTATGGTTGTAAAGGTGTTTTGTTTGATTTACCTGATGTAGCTGATACTGCCAGAGAGTATATGGCTAGCATTGGTGTCGATCCAGGTGCGATCGCTATTAAAACAGGGGATGTATTTGAAAAGATCCCCAAAGGTGCTCAGGCGATCGTCATGAAACATTTTATCTCCGCTTGGAGTGATGAAGATGCGCTAAAAATTTTAGCCAACTGTAAAGCTGCACTTCCTCAAGACGGTAGATTGATCTTACTACAGTCATTTGTACCCGATCTTGATGAACCCAAAACTGAAGCTGATGGCATTATGCCAGGAATTTTTGCCGTACAAATTAATGTAGCTACTCCTGGCGGTGGCTGGCGTACTAAAAAACAGTTTCAAGAATTGTTTGCTAAAAGCGGCTTTAAGCTAGAAAAAACTGTGAAAACTAGTAACAGTCTGTCGATTATGGAATTCAAGCTTAATTAACGTGAGTTCGATAGACAATTTTGAGCTGCCCAATTAAGACGACAAAACGAGCAAAATAATCGGCGTTGCATCATCATTAATCGTTGCTGATTCTAGATCATCCCGCAGCTAGGCAATGCCAGTGAGAACGAGAAGTAAAGCTTTTCCTTTTTACCATTCCCCAATCTTGACAAAAAGATTATCGCGTAACATCAGTGAACAACCTGCGTAACTTCAATTACTTAAGTTAAGATTCTCGATCTTGATTATTGTCGGCTTTAGCCATCCCATATGATTAGTTAAAAGTCCATTTCATGTAGATCATTAATGACCGAAACCATGTCCCCCACAGCAGCAGCAGAAATTAGAGCAATCTTTGATCGCATTGCTCCTGTATACGATCGCCTTAACGATCGCCTTAGTTTTGGACAGCATCGCATCTGGAAGCTAATGGCAGTCAAATGGAGTGAAGTTAAGTCAGGAGATCATGCCCTAGATGTTTGCTGTGGGAGTGGAGATTTAGCCTTATTATTAGCGAAAAAGGTGGGTGCTAACGGTCAGGTAATTGGTTTGGATTTTGCTTGCGAGCAATTGGCGATCGCTAAACAAAGACAGATGATTAAATGTCCAACAGTGCCGATCAACTGGGTTGAAGGAGATGCCCTAGCTTTACCTTTTGCAGATAATCAATTTGACTGCGCCACGATGGGCTATGGATTGCGTAATGTAACAAATATTCTTCTAAGCCTTGAAGAATTGTTACGAGTCTTGAAACCAGGGGCAAAGGTAGCAATTCTAGATTTTCATCGTCCTGAGACTGGTTATATGCAACTATTCCAGGAATGGTATTTAGCTAATATTGTCGTGCCAACTGCGGAAAATATGGGCATGAAAGAAGAGTATGCTTATATTAATCCCAGCGTTGAAAGATTTCCCACGGGTTTAGAACAAATTAAACTGGCTCATACAGCAGGATTTAATCAAGCTGTTCATTATCCTTTGATGGGTGGGATGATGGGAATATTGGTATTAACCAAATAAAATAATAATAGCTACAATTACTTTTTTGTTAATTAATCTTTATTGTCGATTCAACATACTGCTTTGGCACTAGCGAATCTCTGGATATATTTAGTTCCCCCTATAGCTGGCAGCATCATTGGCTATTTCACTAACGACATAGCAATTAAGATGTTGTTTCGTCCCTACAAAGCTATTTATCTGGGCAAACGTAAGCTGCCTTTTACTCCTGGATTAATTCCTAGCAATCAAGAGCGTCTGGCACAAAAAGTTTCCGATACGATCATGGGTTCATTGTTAACCCCAGGAGAATTACAAAAGCTGGCTCAAAGATTGTTGGCAACTGAACGTATACAAGGGGCAATTCTCTGGTTATTGAAGTTAGCTTTAGATCGGGTTAAATCTGATCGCGAACAAAAAACCGCCAAGATTTTAGGTAACATTCTGCGGGATCTATTTAGTCAATCCTTACCTCGACTGTTAAAAGTACTCGCCAGAAGAGAAGATTTTCTTGAAGCACAGGTTAATCAGATTTTTGATCAGATTCTCCTCAATTTTCAACTCAAAGATGAGCAGGCTAAAAAGTTTTCCGACTGGCTATTGAGTTCAGTATTACCTCCAGACACTATTCGTCGCGCCATGATTGATTTCTTGAGCGATCGCAATATTCAAATTATAGATGAAGGTTTTCGCGAAAAAACCAGCGGGACATATTGGGTTGTGGCAAACTTGTTTGGTTTACGCAATAGCTTGCTAAGACTACGTTCTTTTTGTATTGATGAACCACAAATTACCAATGCTCGACTAGAAGAGTTGAGTTTTTCTCTACAAATTCGAGATCGCATTAAAAATTGGTTAATGAACCTTTCTTTACAAAATCTCCCTGTCTCGACTGTCAGACAACTACGTAAAACCGTAAGAGAGGCAGTCCGTAACTATGTGCGAGAAGAAGGAGGCAGAGTTATTACAGGTTTAGGAGAGTCCGTAGAATGGGAAAACCTGGCGACGTTGATCCTCAATCGTTTACAGTCTTCACCAACGGTTAATGATTCATTAGAAGTGATTAGCCAAGAATTAGCTTTAGTGTTAGAGCGTTATCTCGAAGAAGATTTAGAAAAACTAGTAGCTCAAGCTATTCCCATCCTCTCTATCGATCAGGTAATCATCGATCGTGTCTCTGCTACCACTCCTGAAGAATTAGAGCAAGCAGTACAGGGAATCGTGAAAAATGAACTTCAGGCGATCGTCAATTTAGGAGGCATACTCGGTTTTATTGTTGGACTATTACAAACAGTTATTTTGCTGTTTAATTAACGTGAGTTCAACAAAGTTAGAAAGTAGCAGAAGTTAGAGCTAGTAATATTTAGGCTTCGATGGACGGTGTTTTGGGTTAAGTACTCTAATTATCGAGTTATTGACTGAAGAATATGTTAATGTTGCGGAACATTACATTTATTTAATTAATAATTTTTAATGCTAGGACATGATGGGAAGTTTTTAATCAGCGTTATTATCCCAACTTATAACCGTAGTGATTTAATTCTAAGAGCGATCGCTTCTGTCATCGCTCAGTCATACTCTCACCTAGAAATAATCATCGTGGATGATGCTTCTCAAGAAGATATTGCTGGAGTTATCAAGCAAATAGATGATTGTCGGATTCAATACATTCGTCATCCTCATAATTTGGGTGGCTCTGAATCTAGAAATACAGGAATCAAACATGCTCAAGGAGAGTTGATCGCTTTTTTAGATTCTGATGATGTCTGGTTACCTAATAAGCTACAAACCCAAGTGGATGCGGTTGTTCAAACAACACTACAGCATGATCTCCATAGTCTAGTTTGTTATAGCAAGTTTAAATTATCTCCCCAGGTATTTTACGCTCAATCAATTTTTCCCTCTCGGGGTAAACAAACTCAGGAAACAATTCCCCATTACTTGTGGGTATCTAGAGGAGAAATGCTGACAAGTACTCTATTAATTTCTCGTGAGTTAGCCTTGAAAACTTTGTTTAAACCTGGGTTAATCAAACATCAAGATTTAGACTTTGTAATTAGGTTAGAACAAGAGGGAGCTACATTTATTTTTGTCCCTCAAGTTTTGGCAATTTGGCACAATGAATCTAGAAGCGATCGCACTTCAAAAATTAACGACTATCAATTTTCTTTGAGCTGGATTGATACTTATCGAGGATCTATTACTGATAGAGCAATTAAAGGATTTATTTTGAAGGAAGTAGCCCCGAAAATGCTCTTAGATTATCAAAAAAGACCGCAAGCAATTAAAATACTGATTGAGGGATTGCGGGAACAACTTATTCCCCTAAACCATGTTTTATTTTTACTGATTAAGCAGGCTATTCCTCGAAAACTTCAGCTAGCTTTAAAAGTTTTATTTCAAAAGGCTAAGTTAATTGGCAATACATAAAAATATACTGTTGTAGTTAAAAGGTTCAAGATGCAGTTAGTCTAATAGTCTAAACATTATTATATAAACATGATTATAAAAAAATAATTAAATGCAAAAAAACTTAATTAATAACAATATTAACAGCTTTACCAGTGGAAAAAATGACAAGGCAATCTTTTTATTTATCGGTTTTGCCCTGTGGTTTATTTCACCAATCTTAGGCATTTTTGCGCTACTTTATTTTGTCCATTTAAATAAAAAAGAAAATAGTCGTATTAATCTACTAATTCTCTTATTAGTAGTTATAACTATTACAGTTTTTGTCTCTTCTGTTGATATTATCTCTGATTTAGCTGTTTATGTTAATAACTATGAACTTTTAGGTAAAGAAACTCCTTTTGAAGTTGCTGGAGGAGGAGGATTTGAGTTTGTCATGTGGTTGGTAAGTTATCCAATTTATGTGCTTTCTGGCGGTTCTAGATATGCTTTTATCTTCTTTTGGTCATTAGTAATTAATTTAGTCACTTTTTTGGTAATTATTAAAGTTTTTTCTCCCAGAAAATATGCATTATTAGCTTTGTTTATTGTTGCCACACCAAACTTTATTGGCTATCAGGCATTTTTGCTCCGACAATATATCGCGATGATTATCTTTTTTGTTGCTTTAATATACCTGGATAAAAAAATCTGGCTGTGGGCTATATATCTACTAAGTGTCCTGACTCATATTGGCAACTTACTATTTTTGCCAATTTTATTACTATATAATAAAGTAAAAATATTAGAGTCTAAAATAACTGTCTTTTTCGTAGTTATATTTGGTATGACTGCCGCTTTCAGCGCTTCTATTGTTTTCGATTTGGCTTCTTTTGTCGCCAAATTCCTCCCTTCTCCCTATTCTTCAATTATCTTAATCAAAACCTATCGTTATGGTCGAGAGCAGGTTGCTTCTTCAGACTTGGGTATTGCTTTTGTCGAGCAGTTTATAGTCTTTATGATTATTATATTATTGGTTAACAATAAAGTAGTTAAGCATCCTCAAGAAAAAGTACTTAAATTCTTATATCCTATTTTTTTAGCAATTATGTTTATGGGGCGAAACATTTTCTTGTTTTCTAATCGTTTTGCCTTTATCTTTTTTCCCTTTGGTGGATTATTTTATTATTTTATAATTGAGCATAAATTAAAAATATTTAAACGAGAAATTATCAGTTTTTTACTGTTAGCTAAAATTGCTTATTTTATTTATTTTATGAATATTATGAATAATGGGGATACTGTGTTGAGCTTTATGCACGGTAACACCCTTGGGTCTAATTTTTTCGACTATATTGAAATAGTTTATGATGGCTTTACTGAAGACGTAAAAATCAAAGAGCTACCCGATCGCATTATTATCTAATAAATGCAAAGTAAAGCCAGGAGTAAAAAAGAGAAAACCGCCCGATAAATTGCCGAGCGGAGTGTGGTGTGAGGAGTGAACGGAAACTTTTGTCTCCGCCCACTATCATTCTAAAATAGAACTTTAAAATTGCCAGAGTTTTTTGCCTGAAACAGCATAAATATTAAGTTTGATTGAGATAAATCTTGAGAAAATCAAAAAAAACTGGTTAGGTAGCATAAATATGCAAAAACCAGCCGATCGCAATTCCCAAAAAGACAAAGCGTACCACCTGCCAAAAAATATCGGGTAACAAAACGCTTTCAAGGTTTAATTCCAGACTTTCTAACTCTTGTTTTAGACTGCGTAGTTCAGTTTTTAGGGGTTGAGTTAGAGATCGATCCTGTTGCTGTTTTAATTCTTGCTGACGCGCTTTAATTTGCGATCGCTTTTCCCAGTCTTGTTTAACCTGATCGTATCGTGATTGAAGCTGCGCCAAAGATTGCTCTACTTCAATCAAGATTTGTGCCAACTCATTTTCTTGAGGATCGCCAGATTTAGGGGATGACATCGCTAAAATTAGTAAAATTAATTAGAAAAGCAATTTAGAACGACACGATATTAACCTATGTTTAACGTAACGCCGATATCCAGCAATCATAATCAAGTTCCTGCTGATTTAACAGATTTAGAGCTAGCCCAGGCTCTGGTTGAACGCAGCCTCATTGCCCACCAAAACTGGCATCGCCTCAAAGGCAACAGAACAGCTCAAGCCAAACAACAGCTAGCCTCAGCACTAGTATTGCTGCTAAAAGACCAACCCGAATTAGCCTTACAGCACCTCAATCAAGCAGCAGGATGGCTCGACGGCTCACTGGCTGCGCCTCCTTGTCCTGATGCTCAAAAGCGCAAAAATTCTCCAGATTAAGTACAAATAAGTATTTTAGCTAAACCAAAGATGGCGGGACATAGTAAGTGGGCAAATATTAAGCGACAAAAAGCGAGAGTCGATGCCAAAAAAGGCAAAACTTTCACTCAACTATCGAGGGCAATTATCGTAGCAGCACGCAACGGTATTGCCGATCCTGAGGGGAACTTTCAGCTACGAACAGCAATCAACCAAGCCAAAGCAGCAGGGGTTTCGAACGATAGTATTGAGCGATCGCTAGCTAAAGGAGCAGGAACTTATCAAAATAGCGAAACTAGCCTAGAAGAAATCCGCTATGAAGGTTATGGCGCAGGAGGCGTGGCGGTTTTAGTAGAAGCTTTGACGGATAATCGTAATCGTACCGTTGCCTATCTGCGGACAGCATTTGCTAAAAATGGCGGAAACTTAGGCGAGACAGGCTGTGTTAGCTGGATGTTTGAGCAGAAGGGGGTGGCGATCGTCACGGACGTAAATGAAGAAAAATTGCTGGAAGCTTCTCTCGAAGCCGAGGCAGAAAGTTATCAAATGTACGACGAGCAAAATGCAGAAGTACTGACAGAAATTACTAACCTGGAAAATCTTAACCAAACTCTGCAACGGTATAATTGTGCGATTGAAGAAATAGAACTGCGCTGGATACCTAATAATATGATAGAAATAATTGATCTAGAGCAAGGGCGATCGCTCATCCAACTGATCGACACCCTCGAATCTTTAGATGATGTCCAAAAGGTCACCGCTAATTTTGATATGAGTGAGGAATTGATTGCAGCTTGTAGCCAAACAATAGAATAGATAGATGATAAAGATTAAAGCGAAAAAATAAAAATTGATAGTTGACAAGACAATTTTTCTCGGCTATTAAAGATACTAAAAAGAGAGTAATAATTTCTTATGAGCAACTGCGGAGCAATGTCTAGTAGCAATCGACAGCCAGTTCTTCCCTTAGCTGATTTACTGTGTCATAAAAAAACTGAACAACTAGCTCTTTTACCCATTGGGGCAAAAATCAAATCATTTGAAATTACAAATCAAGATTTTTCTAATGAAGTTGCTGTCCAGAATTTGCACCAAAAAGTCAAGCTCCCTAACTTTGTCAATTTACAGTCTTATGCGCTAGATTTTAAGCGTCGGCAAATCGTCAAGCAAACTCCTAATCTTATCTCTGCTACATTCCAGGGAAATTTAACGGCAACTAAAAGGTTTTGGTGGCAGTGGCTGTTATTAACTACTACCAAAATTTCAATTTTAGTTTTGCTGATTTTATTTCAATCATCTTCTCAGGCGAGCAACCTGCTGGAAAAAGCGAAAATCTATATCGATCTAAATTCACAAAAAGCAGCCACTGTTCCTACTAGTAGCGTGGCATTGTTAAAGGATAGCCAAGCCTCACCATTTAATCGAGCAATTGAAGCTGCAAGGGAAATAGAAGTTGACTCTCCCTATTATCCAGAAGCGAGCAAAGACATTACTCGCTGGAGTGAAGTAATTCTCGATATTGCAAAAGGAAGAGCGGGTGAAGGAGACTTGGCAGGGGCGATCGCTGCTGCTGAGTTAGTTCCTCAAAATTATTCCTCTACACAATTAATTGCTCAAGAAGCAACAGTAGCCATGGAAGATTGGCATTTACAAGCGCAAACCCAGAATCTCAATCGCAATTATTTGGCAGAAGCCAAAGCGCAAATCTCGCTCAATCCCAATCAAGCTTATGCTTACAATCAGGCAATAGAAATTCTACAGCAAATAGTTCCAGGAGCAGAAGAATATCCAGAATCTCGAAATTTGATTGAGCGCTGGAATAAGCAAATATATCTGATTGCCAAACAGCGAGCAGATCAGGGCAACTTTCAGCAAGCAATTGAAGCTGCCTTGTTAATTACTCAAGACTCTTTATATTATCGACAAGCAAAAGATTCAATCAATCATAGAATCGAATCGATGTATGTACAATATATAGAGTGAACAACTAAATGTAGTGAGAATAAAACTGCGATAAATTAAGCTCACTGCACCAAAAAAATGATCGAACTACATACACATACTACTTATTCTGACGGTATTTTAACCCCACAACAGCTTGTAGATAGGGCTGCTAATGCAGGGGTACAAGCGCTGGCGATTACTGACCACGATACTCTACATGGTTGGGATGAGGCGATCGCAGCAGCCAAACAATACAAGATGGAAATTGTGCCAGGGGTAGAATTAAGCACGGTTCACAACGGGCGATCGCTTCATATTCTCGGTTATTATCCTCAAAGAGCATGGTTAGAAGCGCCCCTGCAAGAGCGTTTAGCAGGGAGAAAGCGCCGAGCCAGGCAAATGGTAGAAAATCTGTCTCAGATGGGCTATCCCCTAGAATTAGACCAGTTAGACGGCAATTTAGCCCTGGGTCGTCCGCATATAGCTAACGCGATGATTCGAGCAGGCTATGTAAGTTCTAGTCAGGAAGCCTTTGAACGATTTTTGGGGGAAGATCAACCAGCTTATGTTCATTATGAAAAGTTTTCCATCCAAGAAGGCATTAGTTTAATTCGCAATTGCGGGGGGATTCCTGTTTGGGCGCATCCTTATTTATTCCGTGGTGGTAAAGTAGAGGATGTTTTACCAGAGCTTTTAGCCGCAGGATTAATGGGACTTGAAGTGTATCATCCCCATCATGGGAATAATAAGGTGAATCGTCTCAAACAATTGTGCCAAGAGCATAATCTCTTGATGACAGGAGGAACAGATTACCACGGTTACGATCTAGAGCATCCTGAAAACGAACGCTGGCAATTGAATCAGCTAAAATTACCCTTGAGTTTGCTAGAATCTTTGCAGCAGTTGGCGCGCTAGGACAATGGCTTGCACCTATCTAAACTCAATTAATCGTCACTAATACACCAAGAGACAAAGGCGATTAATAATAGGGCTAAAACCCACCAGCTAAAAGAGGTAAAATGAATAGCTAAATTTACAGGAGTAAAGATCAAACTCTCTGTCAAAAACCAATTGCCGATTAACAGTAAAGCTAAAATGACCAAAAGTAACATAAATCTCAATATAATTTAAATCTTGTTGAGCAGCAAGTAATACTGTTTCCCCTTGGTACAAAATTAGGTTAGAACATATTAAAGTTATTTGCTCGCAAGTAACAAGTAACGAGTAATGATTGTCCTAATATAAGTGCGTATCGCGATAGCTTCAATGATATTAAAGACCAGTTTCTTGCATGGCTTCAAGATAATCGATCGCAGCCTGAAGTTTGTTTTCGTATGAATAAGAAAATTCTTGAAACCACTTACCTTCTTCGCTACGAGGATCTAACTTTGCCAGCCATGTTTTAGCTTCTTCCCTTAAAGCTTCTTTACGTCGGCACTCGCGCAATTCTTCGCGCTGCTGCATCTCGATTAATTCCTGTTGACGACGTTTTTCTTCCGCCAGCTTGGCTTCTGCTTGGCGTTGAACCTCAGCGAACTGAGCTTCTCGTTTCTGGGCTTGTTCTTGGTAATTGCGATCAATTAGAGCATTGAGACGTTGACGAGCCTGTGCTGCCTCTTTGGCGCTTAATTGTGGTTGCGCTGAAGTCGATGATGGTGAGGGTGTGCCAGGTGTATTGTTTGGTCTGCCTCGACCCGATTCTAGCTCTTTTCTAAGTTCCTCTAGCATTTGGTTCATTGAAGCTTGAGAAGTAGTTCGGGGTGGTGGGGATTTAGCAGGCTGATTAGCCTTTGATTTTGGCTGTGGCTGTGGCTCAAATTCTGCTTTTAACTGAGCCAGTAAATCATCCATATTTTTATCTGACACCGGTACCACCCCGTAACCTATTCACAAAATCTAGTTGACGCTTATTTATATTTTCTATTATGAATTATGCAGCAGCTAAAGTGTCTGCTAGAGGTTTCCAATTCACATAGCGATCGCCACCCATTTCTAAAACAACTTTTAGTTTTGGCTCTTCTTTGGTTAAATCAACCAAATACTCAATTTCTTGGCGGGATAAGATTTGTCCTTCAATGATCCAGAGAGCTAATCCTTTAGCATTGGCAGGCAGAGAATTTAATTCATAAGTAGCAATGGGTGGAATGTAGTAAATATCACCGACGCAGGCCTCTCGCCCGATCGTTTTTTTACCCAAGTGAGCGGGACGTACTCCGTGTACTCTAGTTAAATAAGCTGCTAAATCCCCTAATCCTCTGGCAGTAATATTGATCGTATGGTAACCATAAGCCCGCAAACGCCTTTGGTAACGTCCTTCTGCACCTCCTTCTAGAGGCATATACAATCCCAATGCTCCAGCTTTTTCCAAGGCGCGAATAAATGATTTTCCAGTGGTGATTAGCGGCATACCTAAATTAATATCTTTATGGGTTTGTCAATCTAAAATTATATTTTAAACGTCTAGTGTGAATTAAGGTGAGTTAGATGATGCTTAAAATTAAATGCTAGGGAATTAGGGTAATAAATCAACTCTATTCTCCCCAATTCCCTAAGTCCTCAAAATCCTAGTTTTTCAAAGTTGCGATTGGACTCTGTCCACGGACGCGCCTTCAGGCGCTAATCCTTTAGGGCTAAGCGATCGGGTCAGTTAATCAGACGAACTGAATGATTAACTATGTAAATTTAGATCCGTTACCGCACCCAGACTACTAGAAGATACTAATTTGGCATATTTACCTAAAACACCTCTAGGATATTTAGGCTGACGTGGCTGCCACTGGTGACGACGTTGTACTAATTCTGCATCATCAACGTTGAGCTGCAACACCTTTTGACGGGCATCAATAGTAATACTGTCTCCCTCATGTACTAGAGCAATTGTTCCTCCCACCGCAGCTTCAGGGGCAACATGACCTACAACCATGCCGTAAGTCCCGCCCGAAAAACGACCATCGGTAATTAAGCCGACAGAATCCCCCAATCCTGCACCAATGATCGCGGAAGTTGGTGCTAGCATTTCCCGCATTCCTGGCCCGCCTTGAGGGCCTTCATAACGCACAACAATCACATCTCCCGCTTTGATTTTGCCGTCTAAAATGGCAGCAAGACATGCTTCCTCAGATTCAAATACCCTAGCAGGGCCAGTAATTAGAGGATTTTTAACACCGCTGATTTTAGCTACTGAACCTTCGCTAGCTAGATTGCCCTTGAGAATGGCTAAATGTCCTTCTGAATATACAGGATTATCCCATTGACGAATCACGTCCTGATCTGCGGGAGGATTTTCGGGAATCTCGGTTAAAATTTCGGCAATAGTTTTACCTGTGACAGTTAAAGCATCACCATGCAACAAGTCATGCGCCAGCAACATTTTCATCACTTGCGGAATACCACCAGCGTTGTGTAAATCAACGGTGACGTATTTTCCTGATGGCTTAAGGTTACAAATTACGGGGACGCGCTGACGAATAGTTTCAAAATCATCTA
>NZ_PVWF01000173.1 GCF_003003995.1 Pleurocapsa sp. CCALA 161
AACCGAGGCGGTATTCGCTGCGCTCAATACACCCGCCTCGGTTTTAGCGGGGGTCTCCACGGGAGGAGTCAGATGAGCGCATAAAATCGTTGTATTCATCATAAGTGCAGAAACCCATCACCTTTTCTACTCCTGCGCGATTGTACCAACTGCGATCAAATAAGACTATCTCTCCTGCTGTGGGAAAATGTGCCACGTATCTTTGAAAATACCATTGGTTTTTTTCGCGATCGCTGGGAGTTCCTAACGCCACTACTTTACAAACACGGGGATTGAGAGTTTCACTAATTCGTTTAATAGCACCGCCTTTGCCAGCTGCATCTCGACCTTCAAATAGTACGATTATCTTTAAACCTTTGTGCTGTACCCAGCGTTGTAGCTTGACTAATTCAATTTGTAACTTTGCCAGTTCTTCTTCATATTTTTTCTTGCTTATTTTCTGATTTGCCTTCTGTTTTTTGCTATTTTTTTTACCCATAATTCTCTTGTTCCATGCGGATTACTGTTCGCGACTTAAAGCAATTCATACTTTACGTTATAGACCAATTTTTCTTTAGGCGCTGATTGAGCTTTAATAAAGGTATAGTAAAAGTTTTTCTGGGCTAGTAGCACTTTAAAAATATCTAGTCATCAGATTATCAATCCAAAATTATATGAAGATCGCAATTACAGGGGCAACAGGGCTAGTTGGCAGTCATCTGGTAGCTCAACTAAACCAAAAAGGACACCAAATTGTCGTCTTGACCCGTAACCCCAACAAAGCAGAAAAAGCATTTCCCGCCTCCACTTTTGCTAATTTAGAAATTGTTCAATATACTCCTCAAGAGTCTGGGGAATGGCAACAAAGCATTTCTGGCTGTGATGCAGTAATCAATCTGGCGGGAGAACCAATTGCTGAACGTTGGAGTAACCAGCAAAAACAGGCAATCATGGACAGTCGCCAGCTAGGAACTAGAAAATTAGTGGAAGCGATCGCGATCGCCGAACAAAAGCCACAAGTGTTAGTTAGTGCCTCGGCGATCGGCTACTATGGTACGAGCGAAACCACAGCCTTTGACGAAACTAGTGGATCGGGTAGTGATTTTTTGGCACAGGTCTGTCAAAATTGGGAAACTGAAGCACAGAAGGTAATTGAACAAGGAGTACGTTTGGTTATTCTACGGATTGGTATTGTGCTGGCCAATGGTGGTGCATTAGGGAAAATGATCGGCCCTTTTAAAATGTTTGCTGGTGGCCCTATTGGCAGCGGGAAGCAGTGGTTTTCCTGGATTCACCGCAATGATTTAGTTAATTTAATCTGTCAGGCGGTAGAGAATCAATCAATGTCGGGAGTCTATAACGCTACGGCACCTAACCCTGTGCGGATGGGCAAGCTATGTCAAACTTTAGGGGAAGTGATGAATCGTCCTTCTTGGCTACCCGTACCTGATTTTGTTTTAGAACTTTTGCTGGGTGATGGTGCGATCGTGGTTTTGCAAGGACAGCAAGTATTACCCAAAAAGACACAGGAGCTTGGGTTTAACTATCAATATCCTGAGCTTAAAGCTGCTTTGGCAGATATTGTTAGTTGACTAGATGGCCGCTAGTAGACGTAGGCATAAATAAAGCCACCATTTCGTCAGCCTGAAACCCTGATTATCTCTAACTTGCTACTTGCTACTTAAGCGAAGCGGTACTAGTGGTCTTCTTGATTATGACAGTTTTGCCTAAAACCAAGCACTAACGGGATTTATGACCAAACCAGCTACGTTCTTTTACTTGAGAATACTTACAGTCTAGTAATTCCACAACATCACTCATCTCGCCGTTGCTTTTTACCCAACCCTCCTCAACATCAGGAAAATCTATTTTACAGTTATCGCATTTTTTTTCTGAGTAAAATCGAATCGGACACCAAAAAGACTCGACATTTCGCAGCATTTCTGTCCCCAGCGACCATACTCCCGTCATCCAGTCGCAATATAAACACCAAATTAGGTCATAACCAACTAAGCCTGTAAACTTTTGACGAGAGACATTTACCCAATCGCGAGCTTGATATTTCGGCAATCCTACTAGCCATGTCAAGGGAGGATAAGCGAAAATTTCGACGAATCGAACTGTCCAAAAACAGGGGAGCGCTAATAAGGTGATCCAAACCGCCAGATGATTGCGCCAACCGCCAACGATACGGCTCAAGGTAGGAAAAATTTTTGGTTCTCGGCGACTTTTGTAGTTGATTAGCTCATGAAAAATAATCCAAATCCAAAGTGTACTGAATTGAGCAATTAAAGCAGCGATCGCTCCTCCTCCTCCAGCAATCAAAGAGCCAACTAGTAAAGGTAACAACATAAAGTATGCCAGCAAGAAATCGATTCCTGGTGCCTGGCAAAGTGAATCTGCTAGCTGTTCTCCTGGTTTACCTAAACGAGACGGGAGATGAAGTAGTAAGGAACTGCAAACTAAAATTGTTGTTAATGATAAAAAAACTTGAATTAGTAAATTCATGTGAAAATCTCCTGGATTTAATTCTGATGCAGCGTAAACCTGAAAATAATCAACTCAATATTTATTTTATTTTGTTTAATATTTTTTAATGCTCGCTTTTTTTAATTGTACATATAATACTTATATATATAGATTACGTAATATCAAATAGATACAAGTAAGTCAAAAACTTAATAAATGATTAATAAATTAGCCGTTAGTGACTAATGTTTAGTGATCTGCATTTGTTCATGGCTATATATATTGATAAGCTAAATTGTTAATCGTATTTTAAAGCAGGTTGGCAACGAAAAAATAAACTTTATAAGATTTTTTTTGTTGATTTTCAACAAAAAGCTCGAATGTTATAGTTTTGACTAAATAAAATAATCGTCAACTGAAAATTTTTGATTTTACAGTTTTTACAATAATTTATAGCTGTTAACGTTAATTTAATTCAGGAGAAAAACTATGAGTTCTACCCTACAAGTTCACTCCCATCAGCGAACTTCTCTTTCCCAAAAAGATAGTAAAGTAATTAATACTTTGCTATCTCAAAATATTCAAGTTCTCATTGAAGAAGAAGCACAATCTCAATCAAATCCTTGGGATATTATTTGTCAAAGCGATCGCCGCAGCTATGTACTCCAGCAATTTGCTCAGCTTAAAACTTTGGGTTTAGGAAATGCCTATGCAGCAGGATTTTGGCGTTGTGCCAGATTAGATCTTTTGTTTGAACGTCTTTTTGCTCTCAATTTAAGTACCCAGTCTAATTCCATTCTATTTGAGATGCCTAATTCACCCGCATTAATTTTGGAGCAGTTACTGTATAAGTTTTTTAATGTCTCTTTAATTAAGCAACATGATGTAGCCAAAATACATTATGACTTACCGACGGAGCTATATGAAGGTTTCCTCGAAGCATCAATGAAATATACGACTGGAGACTGGACAGGATTAGAACGAATTCCCGAAAACTTGAATGCTGCTCAAAGACAAAACCTAGAATATTGGGTTAATGAACTACAAATTCAGGATGGAGATATTATTCTTGATTGTGGCTGTGGTTGGGGAACTTTACCTCAACATTTAGCCAATCGTTTCGATCTTACCTATATTGGCATCACGATTTCAGATGTACAGGTAGATTACTGTCGCTCAAAATTTGCGGGAGTTGCCAATTTCTATTTTTACAATCACAGCTACCATAATCAATATCAAAAAATTCTTGCCAAATCTGGTGTTGATAGCATTACCAAGTGCATCTTTTTAGAAACTATCGAACATGGTGGAACTAAAAACTGGGCTGCTATTCTGAGGAATATCCGCAGAATCATGACTAAAGATGGTCTTTTGGGTATTCAAACCAATGGAGCAGATCATCCAGTCTTGGTGAGCGATCCCTATATAAATCGCTATATATTTCCTCATCTGGCTTTAGGTTCTCCTTCTGAATTAGGTAAGGCGATTGAGAAAAACCGTCAATTTATTATGTGCCGACAAAACAATATTTCTCAACACTATGGAATAACTTGGAGAACTTGGAATCATTACTTCCAAAATAACTGGAGTAAAATCGAGCCTTGTATTAATAAAATCATCGATTCAACTCCATTCTCCACCACAGCAGAATGGAAACGTCATTGGGAATATTTTTTGTTACTTTGTGCGGGTGCTTATGATGCAGGAACTTATCCTCAGCTTTATCAACTTACTGCCAAACCCAATTTTTTTCCTAACTAGTAGACGAAGGCTTAAGTGAAGACACCATTTTGTTAATCTGAAACCCTAATTATCTCTAACTTGCTACTTAAGTAAATTACCAACCGAGAAATCCTGATATTTGACTAGCCAAAGTGAGGGAATCAAAAGGTTTATTAATGACTCCTTTTGCTCCTGCATTATAAAAGCGACGGCGATCACTGGCTTGAGCTTTGGCAGTAATAAAAATAGTCGGAATGTTTTTGGTTTCGGGGTTAGACTGCAACTTGGCTATAGTTTGAATACCGTCTAGTTCGGGCATCATGGCATCTAAGAGGATAGCATCAGGTTTTTCTTTGGCAGCGATCGCAATTCCCTCCTGACCACTAGAGGCACCTATCATTGACCAACCAGCCTCGCATTCGAGACAAAATTGCGCCAGGGTTTTGATGTCATCCTCATCATCAATAAATAAAATACGTTTTACACTCATGTATTAAAGATCAGATAAAATCTTCAAGATTGTATCTATTAAATATGATTATTTTGTGATGGTTAATTATTTCCAAAACTTATATTACAGTAGTTAGGAAATCAGGACAGGATAATCATAAAAGTTTTGTTATTTGTTATTGAAATTGAAAATACTACGTATAGATTATAACCTTGCCTGACTTCTGACTTTTGATTTGCGCAGCTTATCCTTTAGGACTTCTGACTTCACTAATGAATCCTCATGCGTTTCAAACGATTGAGAATGCGGTTGGCCAATACAGAGCCAGTTACAGGCTTGCAAATATAATCATCAGCACCTATGTTGAAAGCTTGATTCTTAGTTTGGTTGTCTTGATGTACGCTTAGGAATAAAACTGGCAGATGCTGCCAATAGCGATCGCTTCTTAAAATCTGACAGAGTTCAATGCCATTTAGATCAGGCATTTCTATATCTAACACTAAGATGTCTGGCTCTGTACTCTCTAAAACTTCCCAAAACTGAGTTGATTTATTTAAAGTAGTTATTTCAAAGCCCCAGGGTTCGAGAGACATTGATAAAGATAATAGCAGTTGAGGATCGTCATCGATAATTAGCACTTTAATTAGCACTTTGTTAGCCTTACCAAGATTGTCTATTAACTCAGAAATGGCTTTAACAGCTATTAGTGGCTCTACTGGGTGCTGCAAAATTAAATTTCCTCCTCTACGAACAAAATTTAGACGATCCAACAATTGGGGAGATTCAGCGATCGCAACTATAGGTACGTTAGGTTGGTGTTGATGTAGCTGTTCGAGAAATTTTAAGTCTTCTCCATCAGGAAAAACAATCTTATGCAGCAGGGCATCGATAGATTCTCGTTCAAGTATTCTCTGGGCTTGAGTTAAATCTGTAGCAATATGAGTCTTCATGCCATGATTATTAGCTTCAGTAATCAACTGTTGATCGAGATTGGGATCGTGGCTGCGATCGATAATCAATAGCGAAATATTGTTGCTCAACACATCTTTGATTTTCTCAAATGGCTGGTGCTGTAAATCGGCTCTCAAGGATGTTGTCAGCTTAGTCACCTGTTCTAAGTCTTCTGGCTTTAGTGGATTGTGATCCATAAATAGTTCAAATTGCTTGGCAATCTTCGATCCCTCTGGAAAACCAAAGCACCCTAACGAACCTGCTAATTTATGAGCTGAACTTTTGGCTTGTGCCTGTAATTCTGCCGTGACCTTGTTTTCGGCTAAAGCGATCCCTAACTTTTCTAAACTAGCCAATCTTTCAAATGCTAAATCTTTAAACTGTAACCAAATCTGATTTATATCGGCGTTTCTCTTGGGTGGTTGAGTATTAAGTTGAGACGTCTCAGCTGTAGAATTGTCGTCATTTGTCTTGAGCCGATACCCTACACCGTAAACTGTTTTAATCGTATCTTTTGCCAGTCCCACCGCTTTGAGTTTTTGGCGTAATCCTTTAATGTGAGTTCTAACCGCCTCTTCTCCTGGCGGGTCTTCCCCTGCCCAAAGATTGTTGATAACTGCCCCTGGACTGAATACCTGTTGTGGGTGACGCATGAATAGTTCTATCATGCCGTATTCTTTGGGAGTTAGAGGCAAAAGTTGCTGTTTGTGGTGAACTTCATGAGTTTTAGGATCGAGCTTAAGGTTTCCCCATTCTAAAATTGGGGAGGATATGCTGATCTCACGACGTAGCAACGCTCGAATTCGTGCAGTTAATTCGTCAAAATCGAAGGGTTTGACCACATAATCATCTGCACCAGAGTCCAACGCTAATACTTTATCATTGTGGCGATCGCGAGCAGTCAAGAGCATAATTGGCATGGTGTAGCCTTCCGCTCTAATTTGCTGGCAAAGCTCTACCCCATCAATATCGGGTAGCATCCAGTCTAGAACTACTAGGTCGAAGTCAAACAGCAACATAAACTCCCAACTCATTTCCCCTGTGGTGGCAATATCCACAGCATAACGCTGGTCAACTAGCTTGCTTGCCAGTGCTTCCATCAATTGTTCGTCATCGTCTACAAGCAAGATTCTCATTAGTCTGGATTGCCCTGGTAAGTACCTGTCACTAATATACTACCGAGAAATTCTTGTTAGAAAAATCGAAGTTTTTTATTAAAATCCATAACTTATTTTAAGTGTTTGTGTATATACGTCTCACAAATTCTTCAGCTTTTTTAGAGATTTAGCCAAAGCGATCGCCTATTCAATCAATTCATACTAAACTTGTTACTTGTTACTTGTTACTTGTTACTTGTTACTTGTTACTTGTTACTTGTTACTTGTTACTTGTTACT
>NZ_PVWF01000174.1 GCF_003003995.1 Pleurocapsa sp. CCALA 161
GTCAATCGTCCGAACGTAACGCATCATTTGGTGTAGTTACAAGCTGCATCCGCTTGTCGGTGCAGTAATTGACTATTCTCACCCTGCAATAGACAACACAATGTTTGAAAAATAATCTTTAATGTGGTTTAGGTATATTTTTATCCTAGCGATCGCCAAGAACTGCGAACATATAATTGTATTTAATTAGTTACTTATTTGTAGCCTAATAGAAACTATTTGGTTTATGTTGTCACTAAATTGAAACAAATGAGACTATGAGTTAAGTTGTTGTTGTTCTAAGATAAATGCTCTGGCTTCCTGTAAACTTTTTAGAGCATATTTAAGCTCTTGTTTCAGTCTGAGGTTTTCCATAGCTAGCTGAAGATTCTCTGCTTGAAGATTTTCCAGATTATTTTCTTTTTTAACCTGTTCTATGATAACTTTTAAGTCGTCTTTCTCCTTTATTGTTGCTTGTTCTTTTTGCCTTACTTTAGCTTCTAGATTCGCCTTTTTTCTTGACTGATGATTAACAATTAAATCGTATTTTTGCTGTTCTCTTAAACGTTGAATTTTATAAGCTAATTCAGGATGTTTATAGATATAGCTAACGGAAACTTTTGCTTCTTCAGCTACAGAACGAATAGTTATCTTTTGTTGTCTATTAGTTAGTGTAGCGATCGCTGTTTCTGTTTTTAGCAAGGCTTCTTCACTTTTTTGGATACTGGCTTTGGTTAACCCTGATAGCTGTTTATTAATCATTTAGTAACGTTGTAGACGCTGTAGACGTTTTTAGGTATACAACCGATAATTACAGTTATCGGAAGTTGATTTTTATTTTTCGATCTTTACTGAAATCCTTACATGATAAGCTTTTGGTTTAAGCTTAGATATATAGCTACTTAAAAACAGGGTATATACTTATTTTCATTTGCGCCCTGAAAAGCAATTTATACTTGGTTGTTCTCATCGGCATACAAAATATAGATATTTCTACTTTAGACAATAAATGTAATTGAATTTAACTAGATTTTGATATTTACTATCACGAAGATTTATTTGAATTAGCGACTTAAAAATCAAGGTTTTTATTGAATAATAGCTAACATTACTCTTGCCAATAATCAAACTCTGGTTCGTAGCAAGTATCTTCAAGATCGCTTAATTTACTATCCACAAAAGAGCGCGCATCGATAATTGCTTGATTATAAACAGTAGGGCAAATTTCTCGTAAACAAAAGTCAAGCAATAGTGCAGCTTTAAGATCGCCAATTTCTTCATCGAGTTTTTCTTCAAAGTGCTGATTCTAACAAGTGCCTTGAGCGATCGCTAATATCTAGATGATTGTGTCATAAATCAATATTTGAAACAATAATAGATTGAGAGTATTCGGTGACATCCATTGAGAAAAAAAGATATCAGCAAAAAAAGTATGGCACGAGCTTAATCTTAGGTATTTTGATTAATTATTTTCATTATGTATCATAGTTAAAATTTTGACACAATTAATTTTAGCAAGCACAGAATGAAGTTTATAGACGATACTTTAAGTAATCGTCGGCCTAAACCACTGCCACTAGTTTCGACCGCAGAATTAGGCTCTAGTCGACCGCTAGGAGTATTTTAAATTCAATTAACAAGAGTGTTTTTGTTACGGATCTTCATTTGGGGCGATCGCTATGCACAAAATAATTTAATCTTGATTGGGATTAATTGTATCATAATTTGAATTTTGAAACATTTCATAGTAGGGAATATTGTTTTTAACCGCGTAATCAGTTTTAGAAGCATAAAATTTGCCATGGCGATCATGGAAAGCCCAGTTAGTAGGGAATTGTAAGATTGCACCCATGGTCAAGGGAACACCAGACTCTGTTAAGACTTTTATTCTGCGGTGTAGAGTACTACGAGATAAGCCAGTTTCGTCTATTAACTGACGATAACTATATTTTTTACCCTCGATTAACATAATGATTCTCTTGCTTATTGTATCATTAATTTAATTTTGACACATATTTAATCATCTAGCCAATTAATCCAGTTATACTAACTTCAAAACCAATGGCATTACCTAGAATAAAAATAGCCCAAGACAAGGCCGAATTAGTCCGAAAGCTGCTGGATGAGAAAAGAACGACAGGAATGTTCTCTACTTATGCGGATGTAATTGCTTTTGCTGCAAGCTTAGGAGTGAAACATAATAGGAGATCGCCTATTACAGAAGTCTCTCAAAGCGAACCTGCACCCATTAGCCTGGAGGTATTTATTTCCAGAGGTTACGAACGGTTGATTAGATTAATCGCTGTGACATCAACCGAAGATATCAAAGTCTTATCTAGGGAAGACGAATCAGCCGAAGCAGCGAGAGTTTTGATTTTTGAAGAATACGCCAATGGCGGATTAGAACAGCTACAGCAAGAATTACGTGGTGCGGTAGATTATACCGATAGATTGGTTCTAATTTTAAATGCGGAACGGTTTAGTCGGGAGGTTGATCACGAAGAATTCGATCTGAGCCGATTTTTATAATGTGTCAAAAATTTAAAAAAGACACGTTTTTTTAGTATCGTATAATACAAAATATGAGATATTGAAAAATAAAACAGGTAACATTAGAGAAGAAAATTCTAGTAAAAAATATCAGCAGGATCGGCAGTACGCAGCTTTTTAATCGCGATCGCGCCTGAAATTACACACATGAGGATAGTGAGAATAAATACACGCAGGGCAATGCCTGTATTCATCGAGACAGGGAGTTCAATAAAATTAGTCATCAGATAGTAGATGCCGAAAGAAGTTAAGTAACCAGGAATAAAACCCATCACGGCTAAAATCAGCGACTCTTGCAATACCACCAAAGATAGATCACGGTCTTTGTAACCCATCGCTTTAAGGGTGGCATATTCAGGAAGATGTTCACTAACATCGGTATAGATCACCTGGTAAACAATAATAATTCCCACAACAAAGCCAATTCCTGCCCCAAAGTTGAGGACTTTTCCCTCGGGCCATGTGGCAACTTCGGCAACTTCTGCTTCAGCTAATTCAGCCTTGGTTAATACTTTGATACTCTTACCCAGAGTTTGCTTAATGCCTTTAATTACTGCTTGGGGATTCGCTCCTGCCTCTAGAGATATTACACCGAGGGAAACCTGGTCTAAATCCGCATCTTCACTAATTTGTTTATAATTCCAGTCGCTCATTACCGCCACACTATCAAAGTAAAAAGTACTGCCTAAATTAAATAAACCGATGACAGTTACTCGACGGTTATCTAAGATACTAAAGACTTGACCCTGAGTAGCAAAGAGTTGAGGAATATTTCCTGATACCGATTTTGAAAGGCGATCATATAAAATACTGCTGGGAATAGCTAATAGATTTAGCTGCTGATTAACCTCGGGGAGATTGAGTACGGGTTTATTAGGATTAAAGGCAATAATCTGCATTGAAGATGATTCAATATCGGCATCAACCTCATCTCCATTCGCAGTTTTAAGCAGCTTTGGATCTACCCAGCTACCACGGCTAACATAAAGCGGTCGGACATCGGCAACGCCTTCAACAGCATCAGCTTGGTAAAGAAAAATATTGGGAACAGAACTATCTCGAATAACTTCAGCATAGTTGGACATCAAGTACAAATCGCCATTGAGATTTTCAGGTAACAACGTCACCCCATTAAACAGCATTCCCCTTAAACCCAATTGAGTGAAAATAAGAATAATCGAGAACGCCACTCCTAAAATTGCCACCAAAAGACGAACTTTCTGGTGAGATAGCTGTAACCAAGCTACAGGAGTTCGACGTAGATAGGCATTAATTTTTTGAGTCAGAAGATAAATTAGTTTCATCAGCAGGTAGGGGCAAATGGCTATTTGCCCTGAAAGTTAATTAGCTAGATTCAGATCAGTTTTAGGTCAGTTGTTGATTTCCACTCGCACTTTCATATTGGTTAAACCTGCAACTTTTTTACTGTCTTCGGGATTGATGCGGACTTTAACCTCCACGATGCGCGAATTCTCGTCTTGGGTCGGATCTTCCGTTGATTCCACTAGTTGTTTTTCTCCCACCTGCAAACCTAAATGCTCTACCGTACCTTTTAACTTCCCTGTAAATCCGCCATATTCACTGCTAACTGTTGCTGGTTGACCAATGCTCACCTTGCCGATATCTGTTTCATAGACTTCGGCGATCGCATACATTTCATCGGTACGACCCAATTCCACAATGCCCTGTTCTGTATTCACCTGTTCCCCCACACGGGTATTAATGCGGAGGATTTGACCAGAAATTGGCACTTTTACTTTAGTGTCCTCAAGATCAGCTTTGATCTTGTCCACGGCAATAATCGCTTTTTCCACTTCTATCTCCGCCACCCTGACATCTACTGGTCGAATTTCCTGCAACAGAGCTAGATTTTCTCGCTCTTGGTTTATTTCTTGCTTTAGAGTTTGTTGAGTATTATCTAATTGAGCAAGTCTTTCATTTAAAGTAGCTTGAGCCGTATCCAACCCTTCTTTAGCTTGATCAAAAGCTTGAATACTCACTGCCCCCTGTTGTTGCAAGCTAAGATTGCGATCGTAGGTCAACTGAGCCTGTCTTAACTGGGCTTTAGCAGAGGCGATCGTCGCCTGTCTTTCCGCCACCTCATTCCGCAACTGAGATTCCAGACGGGAGATATTGGCTTCTTGGGCAGCAAATTCCGCCTGTTTACTTTCCCCCGCACGAACTTGGTCTAGTTTAGCTTGAGCTAGTTCCACTTCTTTTTCTGCTGCTTCTAAATCTCGCTGACGGTTTTCCAGTCCCTGAAGCACTGCAATCACCTGATTCTTCTCGACGCGATCGCCTTCCTCAACTAATATCTGATTGACTCGACTATCCTCGGCATTTGCGACCGAAAGTTTAATCACTTCCCCTTTAGGAGTCAACTTACCCAAAGCCACTACCTGTCTTTGCTGCTGCACTTTAGGTTTACTTTCTGTAGTTGTATCTTGAGATTGCGCTAGGGAATTAGTCTCACAGCCAGAAATTATCCCCAGCAAAATCAGAATAACTCCGTACTTACTTAAAAATCTTGACAAAATCATGCTTCGAGGGACTTTGGAATCTTTTGTGAATTAATTTGTAAATTAAATTTATCTGCCAAGTAGTCTAAATCTGAGATGATGTTTTTTTTCTCCTACAATCTCAGCACTTGAAGACTCATCCTAACAATTCTCTTGGTGAGACTGCTTTAAAAAAAATAGACAGCACCCAGATTGTGAATGCTGTCTATAGTCAAATTATTGAAAAATCAGATTAGTTGATCAAGTTAGTAATTATGCCAAAGATGCCATTTTCACATCGTTATTGGCTAGAACATCTTGTAACTCATCTGCTTCCACTGTTTCTTTCTCAATTAGCATGTCTGCCAATTTATCTAAGATATGACGGTTTTCCATCAATACTTTTTTGGCACGACTATAAGCCTGATCGACATAGTTACGTACTTCTTCATCGATCGCTGCTGCGGTTTCGTTGGAGAAATCGCGGTCAGAAGCAATATCACGACCCATAAAGACGTTACCATTTTGACGACCAAGAGCAACAGGTCCTAGGCGATCGCTCATGCCAAAACGAGTTACCATTTGACGAGCTACTCTAGTTACTTGCTGTAGATCATTGGAAGCACCAGTAGTTACTTCTTCTTCACCGTAGATAATCTCTTCTGCCAAACGACCTCCTAGGGCAACTGCCATTTGATTTTGGAGATAGGAACGGGAATATAAACCAGACTCCATCCGATCTTCACTAGGAGTAAACCAAGTTAGACCACCAGCACGTCCACGAGGGATAATGCTAATCTTTTGTACAGGGTCGTAGTCAGGCATTAAAGCACCCACTAAAGCATGACCAGCTTCGTGATAAGCCACAAGCTCTTTACGTTTTTCGCTCATAACGCGGTTTTTCTTCTCAGGCCCTGCCATAACGCGATCGATCGCATCATTGACTTCATCCATGGAGATTTCGGTTAGGCTACGACGCGCAGCCAGAATTGCTGCTTCGTTAAGTAAGTTTGCCAAATCTGCACCTGTAAAGCCAGGAGTACGACGAGCAATTTTATTAAGATCGACGTCTTTGGCTAAAGTTTTACCACGAGCATGAACGTTAAGAATTTCTTGACGACCAGCGTAGTCAGGACGATCTACTACTACTTGACGGTCAAAGCGACCAGGACGCATTAACGCTGAATCCAAGACATCAGGACGGTTAGTAGCAGCGATGATGATAATACCTGTGTTACCTTCAAAACCATCCATTTCAGTTAACAGTTGGTTAAGAGTTTGTTCTCGCTCATCGTTACCACCACCAAGACCAGCACCCCGCTGACGGCCAACTGCGTCAATTTCATCAATAAAGACAATACAAGGAGCATTAGCTTTTGCTTGTTCAAACAAATCCCGTACACGAGACGCACCGACACCGACGAACATTTCCACAAATTCTGAACCAGAAATACTGAAGAAGGGTACACCAGCTTCCCCAGCTACAGCTTTAGCCAGAAGAGTCTTACCTGTTCCTGGAGGCCCAACTAAAAGTACACCTTTAGGGATTTTGGCACCAATAGCAGTAAAGCGATCCGCATTTTTGAGAAAATCGACAACTTCAGTCAGCTCTAGCTTGGCTTGTTCGATCCCCGCTACATCACCAAAGGTTACTTGACTTTTGGGTTCCATTTGCACTCTGGCTTTAGATTTACCAAAATTCATGGCTTGAGAGCCTGGCCCACTTTGCGCTCTTCTTAACAAGAAGAATAATCCTACTAATAAAAGAATCGGGAATAAGAGACTACTTAAAGCTCTAAATAACCATCCTTCATCCCCTTGAGGGAGTACAGCAATATCTACACCATTATCGCTGAGAATATCAATTA
>NZ_PVWF01000042.1 GCF_003003995.1 Pleurocapsa sp. CCALA 161
TTACTCAAAGTTCTTGCTGCTTCGATTCCCCTACAGTCTAACTTATCTGATAGCTGAATTTTCTTGCGCTTACCCTGGCTACATCATTGGCTTCTAAGACACTTGCTAAATCAATCTCATATTGATCACAATATGAATTTACAACGCCTCTTTGCTCCTTAAACAGTCTGCTAAATATTTCATCCGCTGGCACATTTAAACGCTCATAAACTAGCTCACTAATGCGATCGCAATGTTGGGCATAGCCAGCCTCAATCAATTCTAAAATGTTATTTGATATTTCCATAATGATTTTTATTTACAACTTCTATGTATATGAAATAGCCCCCTAGTGATACCAATTCTCCATGAAGATGCATTATTACCTTCTGAAGTGTTTAAGATTACTAAAATTTTTCTTGAAAGACTTGACCAAAGTACGAAATCTCGTTACTATTACTAAGTTGATAATTAAATTAACAAGCTGCGGATGTCGTATAGTGGTAATACCTTAGCCTTCCAAGCTAAAGCTAGGGGTTCGATTCCCCTCATCCGCTCTCAGTATATAAAATAAATATTACTTCTATTGCGAAATTTGTAGTATGTACTATTAATTCTTGATCTTCAGATAGACATATATATCTTTAGTCGGACTTTTAATTATAAATTAATTATAAACTTCTCTCCTACAATAGATGTGCGATCGCTTGGCTAGTTGGTTCAATGAAGGTGTAAACAAACAACCAAAAATCTTACTTATGCCACAGCCAAATATTGGACTAACCGAAGAACAAC
The DNA here is from genome assembly GCF_003003995.1 of Pleurocapsa sp. CCALA 161. Taxonomy (GTDB): domain Bacteria; phylum Cyanobacteriota; class Cyanobacteriia; order Cyanobacteriales; family Xenococcaceae; genus Waterburya. Next base: position 775 of record NZ_PVWF01000042.1, read on the forward strand.
GCCATGGCGTTATTGAGTTGTTAAACAGAGATTTAGCAGATCAATATTTGTTACTCATCAAAACCAAAAAGTATCATTGGGATGTAGTTGGGCCTCAATTCCGTACTCTACATACCCTTTGGGAAGAACATTATAATACTTTAACCATCAATATAGACGCAACAGCAGAGAGAGTGCGCGCTTTGGGTGGTTATCCTCTGGGTACAGCAGCAGGATTTATTCAGTATAGTTCAATTAAAGAACATGCCAACGATTTGCCATCTGCTAGTGAAATGGTTAGTCGTCTGGTACAGGATCACGAAGAAATTATCCGCAATTTTAGAGAAGACATTGATAAGTGCGGGGAAAATTACCATGATGAAGGTACTGCCGACTTTCTAACAGGCTTGATGGAACAGCATGAAGAAATGGCTTGGATGCTACGTTCCTTCATTGAAGGAGAAAATTTAAAAGGCGACGGCCAGCGCTCTGGTGCAGAAACTAAACCAGCAGTCAATGCCTAAGATTAAACTTCTTAGACTTCTAGCACGATTCATAAGGCCAGTTTTGGTAAGAAGTTTCTTATCCAATGCAGAGTAAAAGTATTCTTGCAGTCGGCTTGTGAGTAAAAATAAGACTTATTTGTAAATTAAGCTTATTTTTACTTCATTCTTTTGATTTCCACCATAAAAAAAGTCACTTAAAATTTTTAGCAATATGACAGAAACATATCAAGCAGAACGGACGATTACTGCTGTCTTCAAAGAGGAAAAGCAGGTAGATAATGTGGTTCGTCGGCTCATCGATCGCGGTGTAGCCCAAGACCATATTTCCTTAATGGGTCAAAATTTTCAATCGGAAACTCGGATTGCAGGCTTCATTTCTAAAAAAGATGTAATTCTCGGTGGTTTACGGACAGGAGCAGTTTTTGGCTCTTTGTTTGGTTCTCTACTTAGTCTCTTTACTGGCATAGGGGTGCTATTTATTCCCTTCATCGGTTCTGTAGTAGCGGCTGGTCCAATCACCGCAGTCTTATTAGGAGCAGCTACTGGGGCGATCGCTGGTAGTGCTGGTGCAGGATTAGCTTCGGCTTTAGCTACCCTAGGAATGCCTAAAGAAAAGGCAGCAGTTTATGAAACCCGTGTTCAAGCTGGGGAATTTTTGTTGATGGCAGAAGTCCCTGCCGATCGGTCTGGGGAATATCAGCTTTTGATTGAAAGTGCTGGTGGTGAGGAGATTCATATTAACGATTCGATCTTGCCTCGTCCTTGTCTTGGTAAGTGTGAAGATGTAGCCGATCTATCTCCTGAAATTCGTTCTCATTTATCAGAAGCAGCACAGCAAGACTTTATCGCTAGCTATAATGCTGCTTTGGCTGAAACCAACGACGAAACTAAAGCAGAACATCAAGCTTGGGTAACCATTAAAGACAAATACGACGAAGACGACCAAGGTGTCTGGTCGAAAGAAAAAATAAGTGCCTAAAATCTAGGCGATTGGGCAATGCTTACCATTAGCGATCGCCAAAGTCATTTTAATTGATTTTTGAGCGATTAGCTAATTTTTCAATTATTTAAAGTCCAAATTCACATTGCCTTGCTTAAGAAAAGTCATCGTGACAATACTTTAAAACTACGGTGTGATGATGACTGTTTTTTGTGGTCAATAGTGTCAGAAATAGCCAAGAGTATAAATTAACTAGCCATACTCAGGTTACTAAATCAACATAATTACCAGTAAGATCTTGCTGACCATAGCTAAAATAAAAAAGTGCCAAAAAAAAAGAATTTGTAGTTATTCTAGGTTAAGAACACAAATTCTTAGTTGAAAAAATCAATTCAAGCCTATGGCTGTTAACGACTTTAAAGATTACTACCAGGTACTAGGCATTAACAAAAATGCTAGTTCTGACGAAATTAAGCAAGCTTATCGCAAATTAGCCCGCAAATATCATCCTGACCTCAATTCGGGAGACAAGAATGCGGAAGCTCGTTTTAAGGAAGTTAACGAGGCACAAGAAGTATTATCAGACCCCGATAAACGTCGCAAATACGATCAATACGGTCAATATTGGTCGCAAATGGGAAAATCAGGTACGTCATCAAAGTCGTCAACCAATCCTGGAGTCAGTGTAGATTTTGGCGATTTTGATTTTGGTCAATATGGCAATTTTGAAGATTTTATCAACGAAATGTTAGGTCGTGGTGTAGCACGTGGGACGCGCAGCTATCGATCTTCTACTAACAGCGCTAGTACTAACTACGGTAACAATATGCCTCCTCCAGATAGTGAGGGGTCAATTACACTCTCTTTCTCGGAAGCTTTTAACGGTACAGAGAAACAGTTTGTCTTGGGTAATGAGACAGTAAAGGTACGAATTCCTTCTGGTGCTAAATCAGGAAGCCGTTTAAAAATTAAAGGTAAAGGTCCATCTAGTTCTGTTTCTGGACAAAGGGGAGATTTATATCTCAATATTGAACTACACCCTCATCCTTTTTTTAAGTTTCAAGGGGATAATTTAGTTGCTGAAATACCTATAACTCCCGAAGAAGCAGTGTTAGGTGCAGAAATTGATGTGCCAACTCCCGATGGCAAGGTGGCGATGAAAATTCCGCCAGGTGTAGACTCAGGACAATCTTTAAGACTCAAAGGTAAAGGCTGGTGGAAACCAAGTATGCAGCGTACAGATTTAATGCTGACCTTAAAGATAGTGACTCCTAAAGATTTGAACGAGGTTGAACAAGAATATTATCAAAAACTGCAACAGGCTAGTAACTTTAATCCACGACAAAAGCTCGATAATATTAAGCTGTAATTCCAGCAGCATTACAGTCAGGTAGGGCGTAGTAGGAGTAAGTAACATCAGTTAGTTAGCAAGAAGAATAGAGCAAGCATTAGAAAAAAGACAAGGCAGGGAAATTTGACTCTAACTCAGGTGTTAATATTTACAGAGCATATTTATACTGGACATAATTTTGCATGTCTAATCTTACTCCCGAACAACAAGCAGCAGCTTATGCACCCTGTGGCGTAGTAATCACAGCAGGAGCGGGTACGGGAAAGACACACATGTTGGCAGAGCGATATTTATATTATCTGCGATCGCGAAATTTATCGCCTTTAGAGATAGTTGCGGTAACTTTTACCGAAAAAGCTGCTACAGAATTGCGATCGCGCATCCGCGCTTTAGTCAGCCAAGAGTTACCCCAGCGTTGGGATCTGCTAGCTGAATTGGAAGCTGCTCAAATTAGTACGATTCATGCTCTTGCTGCTAGAGTCTGTCAGGAACACTTTCAGCTAATTAACATTCCTGCGGATTTTCAGGTATTGGATGATTTAGAAGGACAAGTTTGGTTAGATGATGGATTACAACAGGCAATAGCGCAACTATCGCCAGAGGTTTTTCAGCTCATTCCTTATTCTTTATTACAGGATATTTTGCTCAGGCTGCTAGATGATCCTTATACGGCGAGTCAAGCCTTGCACCAAGGTATTCAAGATTGGCAGCAATTAATAATTAATGCCCGACTACAGGCGGTAAAAACCATTGTTAATGACGCTGTCTGGCAGTCTATGCAGGAGATCCTCAAACAGCATCAGGGGCAAGCAGGAGATAAGTTAGAAGTAATTCGCATCTCTATCTTACAGGCGATCGCTAATTTAGAAAATAGCGAAAATATTGAGCAGGCAATTGCAACTATCGAACGGGTTAACCTGAGAGTAGGCAGCAGTAAGAATTGGCAGGATATGAAAGCTGTTAAAAGTGCCTTAACTAACCTCAGAGAGTCGGTTAAAAAAGTCACTAGTCAAGGGTTGCTAAATTTAGCCATTGGAGAGGCTGACGAACAGTTAAAATTAATCCTGCCCGCCTTAAATGAAGCCTATCAAGAGGTTACTGATTATCTTAGTCGGCTTAAACTCCAGCGGAAAGTACTTACCTTTAGCGATCTAGAACTATATGCTCTCCAGGCGTTAACTGATAATTCAGTACAAGACTACTATCATCAACGATGGCAAGTATTTTTAGTTGATGAATTTCAGGATACCAACCCTACCCAGGCTCAATTGCTGAATAGTTTAACTGCGAAGGCAGAATTAACCGTGGTGGGGGATATCAAACAGTCAATCTATGGTTTTCGGCGGGCGGATATTCGCGTATTTCAACAATTTCGCGATCGCATTTTAGACAACAACGGGAAAGAAGTTATTCTCAGCACCAGCTTTCGCACCCATGAAACTTTAATCCATCAGTTTAATCAGATCTTTGCCCCCCTGTTGGCGGAAAAACATCAAGATTTACATGCCTTTCGTTCGTCAGAATCATTAGAAGACAACAATGGAACAGATAAATATTTAGATAACTATCTACAAGTGTTAGTTATTGGCGATCCTCTTAAACCAGAAGGGGAAGAAAAACCAGCGAAGCCTAATAAGGCAAATCGACAGCGAGTAGAAGCATTTAGCCTAGCAGCAAAAATCAAGCAGATGCTGGAGGGCAAAACTTCTGTATTTGATCGACATACCAGCCAGACACGTCCAATTGAGCCAAAAGATATTGCGATTTTGACTCGTACCTGGCAACCATTAGAAGTATACGGCGAGGCGCTAGCAGCGGTGGGTATTCCTGTCGCCCCTGCGGGGGGTGGTAATTTGTTAGCTACCAGAGAAGCTAAAGATGCAACGGCTTTACTACGTTTTCTGGCTAATCCAGAGGATGACATTGCCTTAGTGGCGGTGTTGCGGAGTCCTTTTTTTGCCGTGAGCGATCGCCTTTTATTTACAGCACGAGCATCTTTTGCCACTTCAAAAGAACAGGATACCTGCTGGTGGGATGAATTACCAAAATTTGACTTAAACATGAACAAATTTAGTCAATTGTCTCGCCCTGTGAAGGTATTACAGCAGCTCTTAAAATCTCGTGAATCAGAAATGCCCTCTCGTGTCTTGCAGCTTGCAGATCGTTTGACGGGATATACGGCAGTAATTGCTAATTTAGCTGGTGCAGAGAGAAGATTGGCAGATTGGCGCGGATTTGGGCAGCTAGTTAAGGATCTCGAACAGGGAACTTATGATCTGTTTGGAGTAGTGCGTCGGCTCAAGCGTCTGTATCAACAAGAAGTAGCAGTTCCCCGCCCCATAGTTGCGGTGAATAACGCTGTTTCCTTAATGACAGTCTATGCTGCTAAAGGTTTAGAATGGGGTTTGGTAATTGTGGCAGATCTGAGCAAAGAACGCCCTAAGTCCTATCCAGTAATCCGTTTTGACGCTCAATTAGGTGTGGCGGTAACCAGTAAAACCCTGCTGGGAGAAACTCAAAAACCAGTCCTCTATAGCTGGCTAGAATACCTTCAGGAACAACAAGAACGCGAAGAAGCTGTGCGCGTATTATATGTTGCCTTGACCAGAGCTAGGGACTACCTCATCTTGAGCGCTGCTGAACCCTATAAAGGAGAACTAAACCGCCTACAGCGGGGGCTATCTGCTGCCAATATACCCACCCAGACTATCCCCTACACTGATGCTAAAGCACTTCCCCCCATACCCCAAACGCCTCCTTTACCAGCACACCTGCCATCATTATTAATTAATACTGTAGGTTCGGGATTATCAGAACTTCCCGTCATTGCCTTAACTGACTATGCTCGATGTCCTCAACGATTTAAACTGCATTTTATCGATGGGCATCCAGGTTTAGGAGAAGGTCTCCTAAAGGATACCGCTTCGCATATAGCCTACGCAATGCAGACAGGAACTTTAGTCCATAAAGCTCTAGAACACAACCTTACTCAACCTCAAGACTTATTACCCTTTGCCGAAGAAGATTGTTCACAGTCCGTACTTGATGAAGCGATCGCTTTAGCCATCAGATTCTTTAAACTCCCTTTATATCAACACCTGCGTCAAACAGCCGTTGCTAAAGAACAGCAGATTAGCTTTAAACTCGATCGCCTCACCTTTAACGGTGTAATCGATTTAGTGGGTCATGATTGGGTCTTAGACTACAAAAGCGATCGCACTATCCAACCCGAAGATCACCGTTTCCAACTTTGGGTCTATGCAGCAGCTTTAAATTATTCTCAGGCTCACATTGTCTATCTCCGCCACGACAAGATCCACACTTTTACGAAGAGTCACTTAGAAGAGATTGCATCTGAAGCTCATGGCTTAGCGCAGAACATATATCAGGGTAACTACATAGCTACCCCGACGATGGAAAAATGCGCCTACTGCCCTTACCTAGCTTTTTGTGACGACGCGACGATTTAAACTAGTACTACTATTGAGGAATGGGGTGATGAGATTTGAGAGTTATACTCAGTTAAGGAATCACAAGTGCGATCGCTTCATACTATTAGATTCTGAATCTACATTTTTGATTGGAGAACTTGTTCTAATAATTTAGGTGTCAAATATCCTTGGGTTAAGACAAAATCATGAAATCTTCTGGCGGTAAATTTTTTGCCAAGTACTTTTTTCGCTTGCGATCGCAATTTTAGAAATTGTTGATAACCATAGAAATAAGTGGGTGCTTGACCTATAAAAGTTTCGGTATAACGCTTAATTTCTTGTTGGGCAAAAAACTTGGAAAATCCAGCATCTTGAGTCAAAACCTTTAAAGCATCGGCAGTTGTGATTTTTCCCAATTGAAGTTCTGGTTCTAAAAATGCCCGAGCAGCACGAAGTAGTTGAAACTGGAGAGACATAAATCGTCCTTCAAGGGGCATATAAGGCTGCATCATTGACTCGGCATAGGTTGCCCAGCCTTCTACATTAGTGGCATTGAAAGCAAAATCAGTGCGAGCTTTAGATAGATTTTGGTTTTTAATTGTGGTTATTTGTAAATCGTGTCCAGGTCTTCCTTCGTGAACCGTCAGCGTCCATGACATGGCAGGATTGGTAAAATCATTGTACAGTTTTGCTTTTTTTCGATTTTGCAGTACAGGAATGACAAAGGTACTGGACTCACCATCGTAGAGCGGGACTGGAAAATTCCTATTTTCATTAGCTGTAGCTAAACGAATATTGAATTGATCCTTGGGGAGAGTTACTAAATCTTTCTGTTGAATAATAGTTTCCAGAGCTTCAGCGCGGTTTTGATAAAGACGTAAAGTGTCTTCGGCGGAAAGCTGTTCTTGTTTGAGCGCTTGAATTACATCTCGATAATGTACTGTCTTGAGTCCTTTCTGGCGAGCAATTTGAGGCGCGATCGCTTCCATTTGCTGCTGTACTTGAATAAAGGCAGTATGTGCCTGCTGGATTATTTCTTCAATAGGCGTTTCAATGCCTTGCTCTGCCAGCTTTAGCGTATACAATTCGGTTGGCAGGCGAAAATTATTCTCTGTCCTGGTTAAAATCTCCCGACGAATAAAGGTTTCATAATCAAATAACTGCCTCTTCAGTTTTGCGTAAACTTGCTCATAGTTGGGAACTTTTTGCTGTTGCAAAAAAGCTTGAATTTCGTAGACTTGGGATGCGTTTTTTTTGAGGTCACTCTTTAGCTGGGTTTTACTTGGAAGAACAACTGCCGATTTTTGGAGTTTAGTTTTGATGGTTTGTTCCAGGTAAGAAGTAAATGCTGTTTTGCCTGCCTTGAGTCCAGCATATTGTTTGAGCTTGGCAAGTATTGCCTGTCGCTGTTGGGAGGGTGATTCTGTCTCATTTAACGTAATTTTGAGAGTATCTAAAATAGCTTTACTCAGATCGACATAGGGTACACGATATTTTTCGTCAAGCTGATACGATCGCAATGTTTGCTGTCCGACTTTAAGCAAAATTTCTAAATCTAGATGGAGTTCAGGATTCTTTTCTTGAGCAAGTTTTTGCTCTAGATTTTTTACTGTTTGAAGAACACCTTTTTGTCTACATGCTCTAAAGGTGGGATTAATTTCTAGCAAACTTTCGCTGACGGAAAGCTTTTTCTGGCAGTCCTCGGCGGCGATCGCTTTTGATAAACCATCGGCAAACTCATTACTACGAACGATCCAAGCTGGCGATTTGGCAATGACAGGAGTTACTATTGCGATCGCTATACAAATGCAGCACGTTAAAATTGCGATCGCGCTCAATCTTAGCCTGCGAATCGCTTGAAACTTTGCCGAACGTATAGATAATATTTGGCACAATTTCATCAATAAATTACAGCCAATCTGGTCATGCCTAAATTAATACCCGACTCATCGATCAAAACAACGATAGATTAATTTTTTTCACAAACGACTGACTAACTTGAAAATTGAATTATGAAATTGCTCAATTCCCGTGATAGTTTAATGACCAACGAGAATTGAAGCAGCAAAGCAATTTAAAAGTATTTTCCTTCTGTCTCAGGGCTTTCCATTCGTGGTAGACCCATGCTATAGTTACGCACTCTTGCATTCAGGTTATAGCTCAGTTCACCATTAAGTAATAAAGAACGAATAAAGTGTTCTAAATCCGAACCAATACGACGCAGATTATATTCACTTAAGTCTGCCCCATTATTTTCTTCTACCAGTGCGTCAAACTGGCGATATACCTTTTGTAAAGTATCTTCATTCCAATTAAACTCATTGTCTGGGTCAATATCTAGAGTTAAGACGCGATCGCTAGGAACTAGCTCATTGCCCTTGACTTCGGCGCTATAGAGGCGAACATGACGGGTGGTTGATTTTACAAGCATACTAAATACTAAATATTTGAGGATCGAAGAAATTAGGGAATGATTGGCAGGAAAACCAGAGTTACCTCATCTATCCCTACCAAATATAACTATCGTAATTACTTATAAGCTTTAATACATTCTTCAACTAAAGGAGTAACTGCGTCAACATCTTTCCAGCCTTGAATTTCGGTAACTTTCTTTTCTAGATTTTTGTAAGTCCTGAAAAACTCAGCAATTTCTTCTAAGCGGTGAGGCGCAATATCTTTTAAGGAATTGACTTCATTGTAACGAGGATCTTCTGCGGGAACACAAAGAATTTTTTCATCGCGATCGCCACCATCAATCATCAACAGCATACCAATTGGTCGAGCAGCAATTATACAGCCAGGAAAAGTAGGCTCATCCATCATCACCATCCCATCCAAAGGATCGCCATCATCAGCTAAAGTATTGGGGACGAAACCATAATCATAAGGATATTTAACTGAGGCAAACAAAACGCGATCTAAAGCAAAAGCGTTCATGTCTTTGTCAAATTCATACTTGTTTTTGCTACCACCAGGAATTTCAATTAAAACATTAATGATGCCAGGTTTGGGCTGAGCAGGAATAAGAGATAGATCCATAAAATTCTCCGAATACTAATTGATTTATTTACAATAATGATTAAGCTAAGTTTTCTCAAGCCCAATCAAACCGTCATGAAAATTCTACCTGATTAACTAACCAAATCTAAATCCAATTTTCGTTAATCTTGTACAGTAGGATGAAAGAAGATGAGCTATTTAAACAACTATGGTCAACCTTGGTTCACTCCCTCTGACAACTGATACTAATCCTGGTGACAGTTTCGCCATTACGATCGCACCCTTATCTTTGGCAGAAGTATACAAACTGGCAGATGATGCAGCAAACGGCGCTGTGGTGGTCATGAGCGGGACGGTGCGTAACCAAACCGAGGGAAAAGCCGTAGAATATCTTGAATATCAAGCTTATCAACCCATGGCGATCGCTGTCTTTAATACTATTGCTGCTCACATTCGTCAGCAGTGGCAGGATGCTAACCGAATTGTGATTCATCATCGGGTAGGTAAACTTAAGATTGGTGAAATTAGCGTGATTGTGGCGGTAGGTTGCCCTCATCGTGGAGAGGCTTTTGCTGCCTGTCGTTATGCGATCGACACCCTCAAACATAATGCGCCCATCTGGAAAAAAGAGTTTTTTCGTGAAGATGACGGTACTGCTCACAGTACCTGGGTATCTATCGGCGCTTGTGAAGAGTAGTTAATGTTAACCTGAAGTCTTGAGAAAATTCCTAGCTTTATTGGGAGTCGAGCTTCTAAGTAGCTGGGTGAAATTAAATATAAAATAACGGATTCTTATTTTTCTCCCCTATCTCCACTACTCCACTACTCCACTACCTCACATAAGTCTTTAAATTAATTATGCCTAGCTACTTAATTGATTATTTCTGATAGCTTCTCTAATAACTCCTGTTCATTATAAGGCTTAGAAAAATAAGCAGCAGCTCCCAAATTAAACGCTAGTTTACGATGTTTCTCGTTACTACGAGATGTGAGCATAGCAATCGGTAAATTGCTCAATTCTGGTCGTTCTTTAATCTCTTCTAGCACACCATAACCATCTAGACGAGGCATTTCAACGTCACAAATGACAGCCTGTACCAAGAGTCCCGCCAATAGTTTATCCAAGGCTTCTCGACCATCTTTAGCCTGCTCGACGCGATAGCCAGCTTTTTCTAAAGTCAGACTGAGATAGCGACGGACATTGATTGAATCATCGACAATGAGAATAGTTTTAATGGCAAGATGGCTAATTTCTTGGTTTAAACCAGATTGATCGTTCAAGCGATCGCCTAAATTTTCGGCAACTAAGGCCAAAGGATCGATTAGAGGTATGACCTTACCATCACCAATAATCACTGAGCTAATAATCCCCGAAGGTAGAGGAATAGGACTATCTATGGTTCTAATAGTCGATTCTTGTTCATTCCAAAAACGACTAAGTTTCAAAGCAGCAAATGAATTATTGTTACCCACCACCAAAGTCATCGTGCGATTGATGACGGGATTGCCAGCTAGACCGACAGTATGGCGTGCAGCATGATAGGGTAAAACTTTTTCTATTTCAATCAAGGGAATTTCTGTTTGATTCCAAGCTACATGTTGCTCTTTGTCTGAAGCTAACATTAGTTCTGGGTCAACAGCGATTAATTCTCTAATGCTATCGGCAGGAATGGCAAAAATAAACTCTTTCTGTTCGACAATTGCTACTCTGAGAATGGATAAAGTAAAGGGAATTCTTAAAATAAAAGTTGTACCTTTGCCTGGCTCAGTATTGACTCGAACATCACCCCGAATTTCTCGCAAGTTGCTGCGGACGACATCCATCCCAACTCCCCTACCTGAAAGTTCGGTCACTTTTGCTGCGGTACTAAATCCTGGTTCAAAAATAAAGTCTAGAAGTTCTGTTGTTGATATTTGTGCTACCTCAGCTTGAGTTAGACCCATTTGGCAGACGCGATCGCGAATTTTGTCGAGGGAAATCCCCCCACCATCATCACTTAAAGTAATAATGCTATAAGTACCCAAATTGTTTGCCTGAATGGTAATTGTGCCTGATTCTGGTTTCCCTGCAATGATGCGAGTTTGGGTGTCTTCAATACCATGGTCGAAGGAGTTACGGAGCAGGTGCATCAAAGGATCGCTCAATGCCTCGATCACCGAGCGATCTAACAAAGTTTTTTCGCCTAAGATTTTCAGGTCTACTTTTTTATTAAACTGAAGATTGAGGTCGCGGATCACGCGAGGAAAACGTTTCACTGCTTCAGTAAACGGTAGCATTTGAGTACGGGTAACGTTGCCCTGCATCGACTTGGTAGTGTAGTACAAATCTTGTACCGACTGATTGACTTCTTGTACCCCCAAAGAGACATCCGTTGCCACCTCTTGAAGTTGCACAATTGTTTCTAGTTGTTCTTGGCAAATCAAATGAATATCGCTGTAGCGATCCATTTCTAGACTATCAAAGCTATCTTGTTGATTATTGCCCAAATTAACAGCCGTCACTAGCTGCTCTTGTTCGCTCAAAAGTCCTTCAACTGAAGCGCGATCGTACCATTGTTTTAATTGGGTATTAGAACGTTCCATCTGCAACATTCTTTGACTCATTAAGGCAACTACATTTTCTAGCTGTTCTAGTCGCAAACCAATACTGTTACGATTTAAAACTAGTTGTTCAAACAACGTATTAAACTGTTGGAGTTGCGAGACTGGCACTCTCACCATCTTCTCTACCTGTGGTAAGGATGGAGATTCTAGTAGTAGTGATGAAGATGTATTAGCTGTGGTTTCTGCTGAAGTTAAGGTGATTGTTTCCTCTAGTTCAGGCAAGTCGAAGGCAGACTGTAATCCAGTTAAATTTAGTGACTCTAGATCTAAAGGAATAAAATCTTCTTGTTCTGCGGATTCGTTCAGTTCAAAAGCAGAATGTATTTCACCCAATTCTGGATCTTCTTCCCAAGATAAATCGGCATCATTAATTGATACCGAGGCAAAAGCAGACTGCAATCCATCGAGTTCTTGAGTATCTAGGGCTAAAGAATCGAAATCTTGCGCGATCGCAGTATTATCTAAAAATTCTTGCCGAGCAAGTTCAAAATTGATTGTAGAATTAAAGTCTTGAGTACCAGTTTCTAGAGAAGATGGCAATCTATCAATACTGCCCCGTAAAACTAGGGCGTGGGATCGCCTCCAGGTTTTTAAAGCTTGCTCTGCTAGAGAGACAATTGCTGAGTCCGCTATGCTGGCAGCTTGTTGTTGAATAGATTCACACAGTTGAATAAAAGCATCAAGATTCGCCATATTACCAAAGCCGATTAACTCTTCGGCTGTGGCGGATAGTTCTTGGGCTAATTCACTGAGACTTAATGCTGATAATTGGCTTTCAAAGCGGTCTAGAACCCCATCTACTCCCTCTTCAAAGATTAATACCGCAGGGTCAAAATCTTCATTTTGGGAGAGCAGAGCATTCTCGTCTGTTGCTCGTAAATCGCCTAAATGCGATCGCAATTGAGTAAAAATTGTTTGAGTGCGATCGCTGAGTAATTCTAGCTGTTGATTAATCACTTCAGAAGCATCTGTTGATAGTTCCTGGCGATTTAAACTTGCTAGATTGCGTAAATAATCGACGCTTTGCAATAGTAAAGTTTCGATCTCAACAATGACAGTTTTATCCGCATAACGAACTCGTAAGATTTTAAAAAAATCTTCTAGACGGTGGGCTACCTGACTTAAAGCATTCAAGCTCATCATTGCTGCGCCCCCCTTAATTGAGTGAGCCGCCCGCAAGACAAGATCCACTTTCTGCGGATCGATTGCCGTATCGGCTAGTCCGAGTAGATTAGACTCCATCAGATTGAAGTATTCTTCAGCCTCATCGAGAAAGTTTAGGCGAATCTGTTGTTCTGTATCCATGTTGCGTTATCAATAATATGAGCAATATGAGCGTGAGTGATAAATAATCAATAGTTCAATAATTATTTGGCTACCTTAAACTGACCAACTGTAGACTCTAACTGAGCTGCAACTTTGGCTGTTGCTAAAATTGACTGCGCCACTTCTGTAGAGGATTTAGATGTGTTACTAGAGAGGTGGGCAATTTTTTGCATTAAGCTAATAATATTTTGCGAAACATCCGCCTGAGATATCGCACTTTGAGAAATAGAACTCATTAACTGATTTATTTCTTGAGATTTCTCTAAAACTAGATTTAAACTTTGTTTGGTAGTTTCTACCAGACGGGTAGTTTGCACCACCTGGGTAGTTCCCGATTCCATTGCTTGGTTTACTTCCTGGGTTTCGGTTTGAATCGCTGCGACAATACTGGCGATTTCTTTGATTGCTGCTGCCGATTGTTCTGCCAAAGCACCCACCTGTTCGGCTACAATCGTAAAACCTTGACCGTATTCACCTGCACGCCCCGCCTCAACACTCGCGTTAATTGCTAATACGTTGGTCTTAAGGGCAATTTCTTCAATAAAAGAAACCACCTGAGAAATTTTTTGAGAAGATTCTCCTAAGCGTTTCATTTTTTTGGCTGTTTCCCCTACCGTAGTTCGCAGTTCTAAAATACTGTTAACGGTCAAATCCATATTTCCTGTACTGTCAACAATGGTATTGTAGGTATCGTCAGTAATCTTTTCGGCTTGGCTGGCATTGGCAGCAACTTCTTGAATTGATTGCGACATCAGGGCAACCGATTTTAAAGTATCTCTGGTTTCTTTTGCTTCTAAGAGCGCTTGCTCGGCTAATAAACGAATCGCCTCTTCGTTTTGTTTGAGGGAATCACCCACTTGTTCAGAAGACTCTTTGGCTTCGATCGCAATGTCTTGCAAGTTGCCAATAATCGCATTGAACAAATCCGCAACTGTACTTAATTCCAGTGAGTCCAAGTTAGCTCGAACGGTCAAATCTCCTTCTGTAGCATCACTAACTTCTTCAATTAGCGCATAAATAGCTAGTTCTAGCTGTTCTTTTTCTTGTCGTATTTGTTCGGCGACTGTTTTTTGTTCTTGGAGGGATTTTTGAATTTGTTCGGTCATCAAGTTGATATTAGTATTCAATTCTCCCAACTCATCTTTACTATTCACCGCTAGGCGGGTATCAAGCTCCCCACTACCAATTTTTTTCACCGCTGTCACTGCATCAATGATCGGCATGGTGGCACGGTTAGCGAGATAGGATGCGATCGCAGCTACGAGTAAGGCAGTAATCCCAATACCAACCCCGAAAGTTAAAGCTAGCTGTCTTTGGGCGGCAAAAGCAAAGTCTACATCTTCACTAATGATGGCTTTCCAACCAAGTTCTTGGATTCCCTCTAGTTGAGTTGGGGCAGTAACGGAGACTAGTTGTCGAGTATTGGTAAGTTGATTGGTAATAGTCTGATTACTGCTTTCTTTTTTATCAGTAGTTAACGCCAAATCAGCAAAAATATCTTTGATCTGTAATTTTTGCTGTCCGTTTTTGCTAGCAAATTCTTCCGCTCCCAGAAAAACTTCGCCAGCATCATTAACTAGATAGTATTGCTGTCCATCTGTTTGATAGCTTTTAGCAATTTCTGCTAAAACTTTAACGGGTAAGCGGTTGCGAGCAAAACCAATGGGCTTGCCAGTAGTTTCATCGTGAATCGGTGAAACAGCATAAATACTATAAGTATCAGTAGATTTAGAAGCAATCGGCTGGCTAAGTATAGCCCTATTGGCTTTTAAGGCTGCCTGAACATAGGGACGATCAAGGTGATTTTCGAGTTTTGCTCCTTTGTCGGTTTGCGCAATTACATTCCCTTTTAAGTCAAAAACAGCGATACTATCATAAACACCATAAGCCTTATAAACACGCTGCAAAATCTCAGTTTTATCTTTAACAGTAAAATTTTCAGGGTCAACAAAAACTTTCAAACCCGTCAATACCTTAATATCACCAAGTCTTTCTTGCATAAAGCGACCGATTTTATCTTGTAACTCTCTCGCCCGCTCTTCTTCCAGCAAGATAGCATCTTGGGTAATCAACTTGTTGGCAAAATAGTAACCAGTTGCCCCCGTTACCAGCACGGGAATTGTGCCAATGGCGATCGCTAATAAAGTTGCTTTGGTTTTGAGCTTTAAGGATTTGCCCATACTAGGGCTTGAAGATTTAACCGAATTTAAATTGGCTTGTTTGTGATTATTCATAGTAATAAAAATAGTAATTAGGCTAATATAGCCGTACAAAGTTAGATTAGGATAAGTTTAGTTAACTGTTAGTAGGTAGTAGGTAGTAGGTAGTAGGTAGTAGGTAGTAGGTAGTAGGTAGTAGGTAGTAAATGTCCTAGCTTGAGTAGGGATTGCTATAAATAAGTAATTTAGATCAAATAGCAAATAGACTATAATTTTGCTTTATGCTTGTGTGGTTAAAGTTTTCAAAACATTATTTAATTCAATAATCGGCATCATAGATTCTCCCTCCTGAACAAATCCACTTACCAAAGAAACAATATTGGCAGGAGCATTATCCCAAGATAATTTAATCTTTTCTGCTGACAAACGGACAATTCCCTGAATTTGAGATACGGCAAAACCAACAAAAATTGCTGGCTCATTCATGGTTTTCAAGACAATAATTTGATACTGTCGAGAACTGATTAATTCAGCAGATAGAGTCAGCAATTGAGCTAAATCAAAAATACAAAATACGCGATCGCGTGAGTTCATCATGCCAATAGTAGATTTTGGCATACTAGGCAAGGAAGTTATTTTTGCTGCTTCGACAATTAATGATTCCTGTACTTGCCTCATCGACAACAAAGCCTTAACCTCTGGGGTAAGCTGAAATTTGATATAGGCATCCCCTGATGCGAGCTTACCCTCAAATAACTCTTGTAGGTTAGCTTGAATTCTCGAAGCCGCGCTAGATGTTGACATGATAAGTAGTCGTGCTGGTATTAATTGTATAGTTAAGAAAAGGTAGAAACTAGCGCGTGGGGCGTGCTGGGGGAATCCCAGCTTACGCAACCACGTAAGACGAAACTATAAACTAGATAAATAATTCTGCTTAGGTACTTAATTTATGATGATTTATCCAATAACTTCTTTGACAGCATTTACCAATTGATCCTGAGTGAAGGGTTTGGTTACATATGCTTTAACCCCCTGTTTCTTTGCCCACATGCGATCGACATCTCGATCTTTAGCAGTACAGGCAACTACTGGAATATGCTCGGTTTCAGGATTTTTGCTCAATTTACGACAAACATCTAATCCTCCCATCTCTGGCATCATCCAATCGGTGACGATCAAATCTGGTTTACTAGCGATACTTTGAGCGATCGCTTCTTTGCCATTGTTGACGGCAATAATTTTGTACCCAGCATCGGCTAGATATTTTTCCATTAAATCCAACTGGGATTGTAAATCATCAACGATGAGAATTGTTTTCATAATTTTTAGGTTGATTAAGTTAATTGAGCAAAGCAATGCTTGATTTAAAACTATTACTTACGCCACAGTGTAATTACATAATTATTGATAGTTCTTAAGTTAATCACTCTCCACCCTTTATGGTTAATTTAAGTTAGATTCTTATAATTCCCAGAAGCGCAGAAAATATTCATCTCTCAACTTAAAACTTATTAATTTTTATAAATACAAAAATCTGCCACAACATCCAATTAACCTGAATATTAAGGGCAGATTTGACGCTCTGGGCTGAAATTAAAGCAATACTTGTCGAACTGCATTGACTAAATCATCCTGAGTACAGGGCTTGGTAACGTATCCATTGACCCCTTGTTTTTTTGCCCACATGCGATCGACATCTCGATCTTTGGCAGTACAGGCAATTACAGGAATATTTACTGTTTCTGGGTCTTTTTTTAGTTGGCGACAAATATCTAATCCGCCCATTTTGGGCATCATCCAATCAGTGACGACAACATCAGGTTTATTTTGGGAAATTTTGGCGATCGCATCTTCTCCGCTATTAGCCATCACAATATTATAGCCAGCTTGAATCAAGTAATTTGCCATCATATCTAATTCTGATTTTATGTCGTCTACAACTAAAATAGTTTTCATATTTTTCATATTTTTTATATTTTCTAATTAGTAAAACTTGGAAGCTAAGGTATTGTTAAACAATAAAAGCTATATTTAATTGGTATGAATTTATCAAGCTAAATAAGATGTTTTTCTACCAGCTGATTCAAATCATGTTTGCTAAAAGGCTTGGTAAAATAATCAGTTGCACCCGATAATTTTGCTCTGGCTTTGTCAATTAAACCAGTATTTCCTGTAACCATAATAATAGGAATATGATTACATTTGCCACTATTTCTTAGTAATCCACATAGTTTATAACCATTAATTTTAGGCATAGTAATATCCAATAAAATCAAGTCTGGATTAATTTTAAAAACTTGAGATACAGCTCGTACAGGATCGTCAATTGCTGTAACTTGAAATTTATCTTGATCGAGAAAACGTTTGATTTCGCTGAGGATAGTTGGACTATCATCAATACACACTATTTTCCAAGTTTTTCCTGGAGCATCAACTCCAACAGCCTGAGTCATGTCATGATCATCATTATCATTGGTTTCAAATGACATCAGTGGAGCATTCACAATGCTTCTAGGAATATGGGGTATTTTATCGAAGGGTGCTTGAGGGTGATTTAAATAAATTATTTTATGTTCAATGTAGGGCGAGAGAACTTTGGCAACGTTAATTTCGTCTTTTTTGAGCAAGATTGAGAGTTGACGAATACTAGTACTTCCTTTTAAGACTTGAGTTAAATTAGTCAGTACTTTATGATTAAGCGAACCAGAAACTGGTAAAGACTTTTTTTCCCAACTGGGAGGAAAATAAGGACGTTGATATACCGATAGTAATTGCTCACTGCAACTACTCCACTGTCTTTCTTTAATCTCTGCCTCATTTAAACATTCCGCTACTTTCAAAGAAAGAGAACCTTGAATCTGTTGCGGAATCCAGTCAGGAAGTGTAGATTCAGCTTGCCAGGAAGATGTGCCAGATTCTAACCACAGACAAGATAATAAATCATCTTTGGTAATATGTTGAATTAGTTTTAGGACTTGAGAAAGATCGAGAACATGTTCGGCTAAAAGCCAAAGAATAACCTGTTTATAAATGTGATCGGCGGGTTGACTGTGTATGGATGATGAACTGTTGAGCAAAGAATTAGGCAACTGTTTAATAGCAGCAATTGCTTCTTGCCATCCAAAGTAATAGAGATGATATTTAAGCTGTTCTAACAGTTGTGCAGAGCAATATACATACTGTATCTTTCCCTGGGATAAATAAATTTGCCAAGTCAGATCTGCACTAATCTCAAGACAACCAGAACTATTAGCATCTGCTAGTTGAGATAATAACCTTTTAAGATTAAGCTTGATAGTTGTTGTCATAATGATAAAAATCAAATTAATGGTCTTATCATTCCCTAATCAAGCCAATTATCGATCAGTTTTAATCAGAAATAATTATTAAAATTAAATTGATGCCTGGAAATATCTGCGCAATATTTAGGCAAAAGTTTAGAGTACCCTGTAGGATTCCACCTCTAGTACAGCGCCAATCATCGCTATAGTCATAATATCCTTACGGATCTTGCCCTTAACTTCTACCTTAAGACCTCCTTTTTGTAATGCGGACACGGGATCTTTTAATTCGTAGGTTGTACCATCATCGGTTACTAATGCCCAAGTACCAAAACCAAAGCCTTTTTTTTCAATTGTTCCTATTAAGGTCATACTTATTCACCTCGATCATTAATAAGGGCTTGGTACTACCAAACCCTTAACCTAATTATAGGTGTCTACCTGTTAGTTAATTGACACTTGATTTAAACTCGTTGAGAATTTTTTTGGCTAGCTATATATGCCAAACCTAGACAAGCCAAAGCGTTGAGGATCAAATAGCTACGAGCGATCGCGCCACTACCCAATAGCCAGATGCCAGGATCGGCAAAAGCACTGACTCCCAAACAAGCAGCAACGCCAATACTAGAGCCAATGGCAAACCATTTAAGGTGGGAATTTAACAGCAAGGCGATCAAGATAAAAGGAATCAATGCGCTGGCAAACAGCGGATTAAGGTTAGCATTGCCAAACACCACATTACCTAATTCGGGCAAAGAGCTACCAAATAAACGCATCGGCCATTGCGGTAGATCGAACCAATATAGTCCCTGAAGGAAAAATAACCCAGAACTACCCAAGATCAGACCACTGTTTAAACCAAGGGTGACAGGCAGATAGTTGCGTAAAAACCAAGCTAGTAGATAAGACCCCAGTACCATAGCCAGCTTGGGTAATAGCGCCACTGCACCACCATCAATCCAGAAACCAAGGTTGAGATAACCACTTTTACGCAGCCAACGGAAAAAATCATTAAAGGTAATTTTGCCTTTAAGCGCTAGCTGAACTGCTGCATTAGCATCCAAATGTCCTGAACCAAAGTGATTGAGATGATCTTCCTCAACTTTACGCGCAGATTGCAGCAGAATATCTCGAATCTCATCTGGAGTCTCAACACCAGTAGATCTAACTAACGCAGCTACCCCAGATACATGAGGTGCCGCCATACTAGTTCCAGGAAAACCGACAAACACTGATTCACCAGTTGCAGGATTAATCGTATTTTGAATGATCTTACCGCTATTACCTTTACCCTCAGCACTACCTCCAGGAGCCGAAATATCGACCCCCGCCCCAAAGTTTGAATAGGAAGCTTTATCTCCCGCAGGATTGGTGGCGGCAACGCTAATCACATCAGGATAGCGAGCAGGATAAGACGCTGCATTACGACCTGCATTCCCCGCAGCAGCAACAATGACAACACCTTTATTATGGGCATATTTAATTGCTTCTTCCATCATGTTGCTAGCACCGCCACCACCCAAGCTCATGTTGATCACATTAGCACCGTTATCCGCTGCAAATTTAATCGCTTCAGCAATATCAGCGACCGTTCCGCCACCACTACTAGCTAGCACCTTCAAGGGCATAATGCTAGCCTCATAGGCGATTCCTGCTACTCCATAGCCATTGTTAGTAGATTGAGCGATAGTACCTGCTACATGAGTTCCATGTCCATTATCATCACTGGCATCATCTTTATTTTTAACAAAATCGTAACCTGGGACAAACTTAGTTGACTTCAAATCGGGTACGATGCTGACTCCTGTATCAATTACCGCAACAGTTACCCCTGCTCCCCTAGTTTCATCCCAAGCCTGTTCGATATTAATATCTCGAAAGTTCCACTGTCGATTGTATTGAGGATCGTTAGGAACATTACTGATGTGATATAGGTAATTTGCTTCAATATATTCTGTATCTTTACGCAGAGGAGAGCGCTTTAATTCCTTAAGTACTTGTTTGTCTCCCTCAACAATATAAATGCGATCGCTGATAGAGAAAAAACTGTTTAAATTAACCTGCTGATCATATTTTTCTGATAGCTGTTGAATCTCTTCGCTAATCTTAGTGATCGGTACATCTTCTTTAAAATCTAAAATAATTGAATTGAATTCTCCTTGGCGTGCCAGTCCTTGAAAATTAGCGAGAGCAAATCCAATTCCCAGAACAAATAAGCACAGCAGCAACAACTTTTTCATGGCTATTTGATTTAGCTATTATTTTCTTATCTTTAAAGATAACGCAACTCTAATCTGGTAGTAGTGGCGATCGCCTTTTTCATCTCTACACGTAAAAAAAGCGATCACTTTAGAAATAAATATATTGTTTTGTGTGAAATGGTTTGGGTTTTAAGAGGAAAACCATACAAAATTTAGAAGAATTTATTAACGCTTTGTGAAATTTTAAACATACTTTACTCATTTTGCGCTCGCATTAACATCCAGTAAAATAAAAAAGCGATTACGCGATCGCCCAAATTACTATTTGGCTAATGCAATAGAATCAATTGGTAATGTATTTTAAATTCTATAGTTTAAAAGAAAAGTAATTAGAACGAACAAACGTACAATTAAAAAAGAAGCTGCCCAATCGACAAAATAGTACAGCTTCTTCATTTAAAACCTAACTGAATTATAGCAATGAGTGTACAAATAGAATCAGACCTCAAAGAAATCCTGACTCGATTCGAGCAGAGATTTGACAAACTCGATCAAAAACTAGACAAGCTCAATGACAATACTACTGATATAAATTTGAGGCTAACTAAGGTAGAAACCAAACTTGATGCAGCCACCGAAGATATTAGAGAAATTAAATCTACACAAAAGGCTTTAAGTACTGATGTTTCAGACCTCAAAGGGGCCAAATCTTTGATTATTCCAATATTGGTTGCAGTGACGACTAGTATATTGACTTTAATCATCAGAACCATACCGATTAGTTAGTTTGAACTAGAAGCCTAGCAAGTAACTATCCTGATATTTCCAGTTTCTTGTTGCTCTATTTTACCTAGGTGTCCACATTTTGTAGTATACCAAGAAAGCGATCGCTTTCTCAATACGGTATTGCTTAATTTTAAAATATTTCAAATTAGCGGAATTGGCGATCGCCTGTTAGGAAAATTATTAAGGCGATCCGAAGGCTACGCGATAGCGTAATCGCTATTAATCAAAACATCTGTTGCGATCACCTTAACATCGAGTCAAACAGAAAAGCGATCGCACTTACTAAATGCGATCGTGCATTTGAACTGAACAAACTGAAAAATTCAAGTTTGGTTTAAGTCAAGTATTTTTGGATTATAATTTAGGTAAGGAGCAAAAGTAAGGAAAAATTCAAATGGTACAGGCTCGCTTAACAGGTAAAGGACAAGTTACTATCCCCAAGGCAATTAGAGACTATCTACACCTAGATACTGGAAGCAAAATAGATTTTGTCATTGATGAAAATGGAGAAGTCAAAGTTATCTCTTTAAATGTCGCTGTAGAAAGCTTGTCTGGTATTCTCCACCGTTCAGGAATGAAAGCAGCTTCTTTAGCAGACATGGAACAGGCAATCGCCCAGGGTGCTAGTGATTGGACTTGATACTAATATTTTGGTGCGATATCTAACCAAAGATGATCAGGCACAATGGAAACAAGCAGTAGAAATAATCAATAATGCTGAATCTTGTTTTATCTCTAACATCGTTTTGTGTGAGATGGTTTGGGTTTTGAGAGGAAAACCCTATCAATATCCTCAATCAGAAATTTTGAAAATCATAGAACTTTTACTGCAAAGCTCTAAATTGGAATTTGCAAATCGTACTGTTATTTACCAAGCATTGAAACTTAACAAGTTAGGAAAAGCTGATTTTGCCGATTATCTCATTGGTGCAGTCAATCATTTTCACGAATGCAGCACAACAGTAACTTTCGATCAAAAGCTGAAAGATGATAAATGGTATCGAGTTTTAGATTAAATTAATCTGCCATTAAGTTTTTTCAAATATTCCTAAGTGCGATCGCAAAATATAAATTCCCAGAAAAAAAACGATCGCCCTACCTAGAGAGATCGCATAACTCCATTAAAAAAGCGATCGCACTAGACAGGGCGATCGCCAATAAATTAAAATGACGAGGAATTGACGTTGCTAAACTTTAAAATTAACTAGCAACTTGGATTATTTAGCTAATGCAATAGAATTAATTGGTAAAGCTTCTGCTTCCAGACGAGTTAAATCCACAACTTTACTAGCATGGTCTATATCAATACCAACTAAATTACCTTCACTATCAAAGTCAAGCACAATGCTAGGAGAAACTTCCTGAGAGTCGGTGCTAGGTTTTTCGCTCAGACTAATATAAAGCGAGTCTGTTTCGGGATAGTAATTAAATTTCATAGTTACTGGTTCTTAAAATTTCGGTCTAGAAAAGCATTATGAATTGTTTCCCCATCTTCTAGAGTAACAACTCTAAAATATTTATTTAGTTCGGCAATGTATATCCAGTGACGAATTCGTCCGTCGGGTTGTACTTCCTTTTTGGCAGGCTCTTGAATTGCTTTTTGACACCACTCTCGATTGATATAAGGTCTTTTTAATAGGACTTGTTCCTCAACAACGTGGTTGGATTTGCGCCGTAAAACGACGCATCCCCCACGTTCAAAATAACGAGTTGTTTTCAATATAGCTTCCCTTGTGTTCCTTTGAGCAAGTTATTTTATCTCTTTTGCGTGCAAAAACTTGGGTTAGTTTCTCATAAACAAAGCGATCGCATGGCTTAAATACAACTTGAAACAGGCGATCGCAATATATAAATTCCCAGAAAAAAACGATCGCCCTACTTAGAGAGATCGCATAACTCCATTAAAAAAACGATCGCACTTAATACGATCGCTTGTCAGGAAAATTATTAATGCGATCGCTATTAATCAAAACATCTGTTGCGCTCACCTTAACATCGAGTCAAACAGAAAAGCGATCCCACTTACTAAATGCGATCGCTTTTTTATTAATTCAAATTAATTCAGATCAAAATATTTATTTAGTCTGAGATGGGATCTGTAACTCCAGTAATGGTCATAGTGACGGTGGCACTAGCAGTATTATTACTATTATCACTTACAGTATAAGTAAAAGTATCCGTGCGAGTTTGTCCGTCGTTTAAAGACTCAAAGCTGCTATTAGGATTATAAGTGAAAGTTCCATTGCTATTAAGAGTGACCAAAGCACCTGATGAAAGAGTAACTGCTGTCCCGACATTAGCTGCAACTCCGTTGACCATGGTGATAGTAAGAGGATCGCCATTAGGATCGGTGTCATTAGTTTTGACGTTACCAGTAGTCGCAGTATCTTCATTAGTAGTGAAAGAATCTGGTACGGCATCGGGGACATCAGCAGCCCCATTAATGGTCATGGTCACAGTCGCAGTACTAACGTTGTTTTTACTATCTTTAATCTCATACGAGAAAGTATCAGTGGCTGTCTGACCAAGATTTAAAGACTCAAACTTGCTATTGGGATTATAAGTAAAAGTTCCATCGCTATTAA
Organism: Pleurocapsa sp. CCALA 161; assembly: GCF_003003995.1. Taxonomy (GTDB): domain Bacteria; phylum Cyanobacteriota; class Cyanobacteriia; order Cyanobacteriales; family Xenococcaceae; genus Waterburya. The sequence continues at coordinate 24,924 of NZ_PVWF01000042.1, forward strand.
GAGTGACCAAAGCACCAGAGGGTAAATTAACTTTCTTACCGACATTCGCTGCAACACCGTTGACCTTACTAACACTCAATCCATCACCTAAATCGTTAGTGATAACATTGTCGTTAGTTGGATTATCTTCATTAGTAGAAACTTGATCTGCCATAGCAGTAGCCAAACGCTCGACGGCTGTACCTCTAATAGTTTGATTGGCTGCTGAAAAAGTATGATTATCAGATTCAAATTTTGCCCCACTAGTTACTAAAGTTTGAATCACGATTTCATCGTATACTTGGTTATTAAAGAAGACGTTGACATAAGCAAATGGTTCGCCATTGTGACCACCACTTTGATTAAGTCTATTGGGATTACCGCAATATTGATTGGTGTTATTAGTATTGTTACCATTGCATGATCCACTACTGCCAGCAATACCCGAATTTTGAATAAATTTAGTTAAATCTTTGGTTTCAAAAACAGTTACATCCTGACCATCATTTTTAAAAATTATTTTGTTAGCTGCATCGCCTGCTGACCACCAGAAACCAAAGTATCTTTGGTCTTGGTTAACTTTAACGTTAAAACTATTTTTGCCATCAGCTTGGGTAATATATTTAGTTGCGTCTGCACCACCCCATTGGTCTGCGTTCATAACGTTTAGATCGCCACCATAAGTATAAGTAGTAGTACCGTTAGTTTTGGTAAATCCTGCTGTTCCAGATTGCTCGTTAAAATTAACGACATAAGTTCCTGCTGCTGGTAACTGTGAAGCTTGAGTCCTAGGTGCTTCTAATGTTACTGTAATTGACTTTTCAACTGATGCACTACTAGAGTTATTGGAGCTAGAAGTAGTAGCGGTTGATGTACTGCCAGAGCCACAATTTGAGCCAGTGGAGCTTTGACCACGCAATTCGACATCATTGACTAATAGTTGAAGTTTATTTTGAGCTTCTAAAATCTCTAAAGAAGATAAAGTTGAATTAGCAGCCTCAATTCTTCTAGTGATGTAATCGCCATTACCAGGGTTACTGGGATCAAATTGCGTTACAGTGATTGTTTTTCCTGTGGATAAAGTGATCGGGATAGGTGCATTATTACCCTGACCATTATTGGTGTTGCAAGATTGACTACTATTACTATTACCATTGCCATTGCCATTGCCATTGCCATTATTAGCTAATGCAGACTGTGCAATTAAACTTCCTGCTATCAAAATAGCGACAAAAGTACAAGCTGTTAGTTTTTTTAGATTAATAAATTTAAGCATTATTTGTGGGTCTTCTTCCTATCGTTTTTATATAGATTGTTTGTGTAGTAACTTGAGTTCGTTTTTCTAACTTATTAAGAAAATTCATTACACTAGATTTCCTAGTTCATCAACAATAACAGTGGTGAATTGCTAACGTAAACTCTTGAAAATACTGAACTTATTTGGCTTTCTATTGCGAAGCAATCATGTTTACTGATTGTCTTTGACGAATTTGCTATGAAGAAGGTTATAGACTGCATAATGTAATCAACAAAAAAAAGCGACCACACTTAGGGCGATCGCTTGTAATTAATAACTGTAATTATTATGTTTTGGTTGGTTTTTATATATCAATAATTGGTTTATTTTCTAGATAAATATACGTATCATTACTTTAAAGCCCCCTAAATCCCCCAAACTTGGGAGACTTTCAATTGTTCTCCCCCCAGAATTGGGGGGCTGGGGGGGGCAAAACCTAGAAGCCAAACGTAAAAAAATAACTTTCTTGACTGGCGATCGCCAAATGTGGTTTAATTAAGATTAAGATTTTCATAATGGGAGCATTTGGAGCTATGTATTGAAGTCACCACTCCCATTATAAAAAAAATTATAACATTACAGCGATCGCTGAGTAAACCCCAAAATTTAAAATAAAATCATCAAAAAAGCACTGTTAATTTAATCGTTTAACAGCGCTTATATATCAATTAGAGATACTAAAAATAATTAAAAAATACGCTTAATTACTTTTTAACTTATAGTTGCTATCTAGCCAGCATAGAGGAAGAGCTTCTCCTGAAGGAAAAACCAAATCAGATTTCTTTACGGGTTCAGGAGGCTGTTCATTCTGCCCTTCTTGAACCTGCACCATCACTTCTTCCTTAAAAGGATCGATCAGATCGCTTACTTCGTTAATCTCTACCAATCCATCGTCTTCTTTACTTTTTAATAGCATTAGCAACTTCCTATTTATTGTTAATTAAATCTTTCGCTATTCAAAAGTATTACCAATTAGGGGTTGTTTTCATCTGACCAAAGATTTATTTATTGATCCATTTCCAAAGAGGATGTCTTTTTCCCTTAGCCTGAATTCTTTCAACTTGCTTTTCTAGCTGGTGTTTTTCACTAGCAGGTAGTCCCCAGATAATATTGCGACTTTGCCAGACTAAAACAGAGACAGTAGTGGCGACACAAAAAGCCAAACAGAGAGTTGGGATTAAATTAAAGTGAAATCCATAATAGACGGCTGCCCAGGTGAAATAGTCGAACCAGAGGGCAATCTCTGACTTAAGTTGCCACAGGGCATAGATCCCAAGCGTTAGCCAACTAACCAAGACAAACAACCAGCGACCATATACCGTTAGCCGATGGAGTTTAGCTACCTGCTGTTTAAAATCAGATTGATTATTAGTCACTGTGTCTTGTTCAATAGAACCTGTATTGCAAAATTCTAATTATTAATTATCGCTCGCCAATTGTCATCATTCCGATGCTGGGGTGTCAGTAATTACAACAGGCTTGTTATTTTTATCTTTGCGCCACCAAGCTAACAGAGTACTGGCAACGAAGATACTAGAATATGCACCCAGAACAAAGCCCACAATTAAGGCTAGAGCAAAGTATTTAAGGGTTTGCCCGCCAAAGAAAAATATGCCCAGCAGTGGTAGCAAAGTAGTCAGAGTGGTGTTAATCGATCGCCCTAAGGTTTGAGTAACGGCATCATCAACTACTCGATTAATCGAATAGTCAGGATTAGCCGCCATGTTTTCGCGGATGCGATCGTAGATTACTACAGTGTCGTTAACGGAGAAACCCACAATAGTTAGCAGTGAAACGAGGAATAAACTATCAACTTCGACACCCATGGTTACGCCCAAGATAGCAAATACCCCTGCCGTAATCAGCACATCATGAAACAATGCCAAGATCGCAAACAAAGCATAATCAAACTGGAAGCGAATACTTAAATAGACAATAATGCCAAAGAAAGCGACTAATAACGCCAATATCCCTGAAACAAACAATTCTTCGCCAACTGTTGGCCCTACAGAATCGATCTGAAGGGTTTGAGGATCGAACTTACCGATTAGCTTAGTTAAAGAATTTAATAATTCCTCACGGCGGTCAGTATCAAGATTTTCTGTTCTCACAGAAAGAATCTGTCGATCATTTCCTAGTAGCTGAATTGTACCGTTACCTAATCCTTGCTCATTGAGTACTTCTCGTACCTGCGCCACATCTATAGGCTGGTCACAATTATTGGCGATGGAACAATCACGGGCAATCTGGATGCGAGTACCACCGACAAAGTCGAGACTAGGGCGAAGAGGTGCGCCCAAGGTAGTAAAGGAAAAAATCATTGCAGCAATACTGGCGAGCATTGCTATTCCCGAAATTGCCCACCATAAGTTTCGTTTCTGGGTAACTCTAAATTTCATTTCCATTGTTTAAATTGCAAAACTTTTGGCTTTTGTACGGGCGAACGGCCGTTCGCCCCTAACTTGACTTTTGACTCTTGTAAAATAACTACTGACGTTGTACCCCTGTGGTATTACTAGGGACAGAATTAACATTGGGGCAGAATAATTCTGGTTTCTGGCGAATTTTCTTGTTGCTTAACACTACTAATAACATTAGAGTACGGCTACAGGTAACAGCGGTAAACATACTAACCACGACTCCAATCAAAAGAGTGATGGCAAAACCTTTAACTAAACCCGAACCTAGCCATAACAGAGCAAGACAGGCGATCGCTGTAGTGACGTTACTGTCTAAAATACTGGAAAATGCCCGAAAAAACCCTGATTCGACCGACTTATAGAGGGTTTTCCCTGCCTTTAATTCTTCTCTAGTGCGTTCAAAAATAAGCACATTAGCATCTACCGCCATCCCAATACTGAGAATAAAGCCAGCAATTCCAGGGAGAGTCAGAGTAACCCCGATTAGGGCATAACAAGCCATAGTGAGCAAACCATAAACAATCAGAGCAACATCGGCAATTGCTCCTGGTAGACGATAGTAAACCACCATAAAGATTAAGACTAAGAACAAGCCGACACTACCTGCAATAATGCTCTGACGGATACTATCTTGCCCCAGAGTTGCCCCAACAGTGCGATTTTCTACTACAGCCACGGGGAAGGGTAAAGAACCACCTTTAATCTGGATCGCTAAATCTTTTGCGCTTTCAAGGTCGAAGTTACCTGTAATGACTGCACGACCACCGGCAATGCCGGTATCGGCAAATTCAGGCCCAACTACGGGAGCGCTAAGGAGATCATCATCGAGGAAAATACCAAGACTACGACCAGTCCCCGCCAAGTTTTTGGTTAACTGGGCAAACTTTTTGCCCCCAGCATCATTAAAGTTAATCGCTACTTCCCAACGATTTCCTGTGGCATCAGGTTGAGGACGAGCATCTGTAAGGTCTGTCCCAGTTAAACCAACAGATTCAAATAGGCTAGCGATCGCTTTATTGGATTCTTCTAAAGATTGCCTCGCTTCAGCTATCTTCTCCTGATTTGCCTTGGCTAACTCTCCCTGGGTCAAAATCGCTAATGCGGAGGCTTTTTGCTGCCTAACTTGATTTTCCGCTAGATATTCGCCTTCTGTGCCTTGGCGTTGCTCTTTAAACTCTAATTTAGCCGTTCCTTTTAAGCGTCTTTCCGCTTCTTCAGGCTGACTTTCTCCTGGTATTTGGATCAAAATTTTGTCTTCGCCGATAGTTTGTACCGTAGTCTCGGACACTCCAAACTCGTTGATCCGATTTTCTAAGACTCGCTGTACTGCCTCAACATCTTTGATTGTGGGCTTAACGTTGGGGTTTTCTTTGGTCGGGTTGACCTGAATAGTTAACTGAGCGCCCCCTCTTAGGTCTAGTCCTAACTGGGGTGGAATGGTTATCAAAATGGCGATCGCCGCTGCGACCAATGCCAAAATTAAAATAATGTAGGCTCTTTGTTTCTGCATTTACTTATTATCACCTGCCTAATATGAGGGCAGCTTTTTCTCTTCTTGAACTATGGTACTTTAGCTCAACATTACATTCTGCCGTAGTAAATGCCATGATAGATCCTTTTTGTACTCTTGCCAGAGCCATTAATCCGCAATCAGTGAATCTGTTACTATCAGTAGTCTGTTAAATATTGGTGGCGATCGCAATTATGTTTTCCATTTGGGCATCAGTTTTGATTCCTTCTGGTGAGATATGGGTGGCTGCTGCCTGATAGCCTCGATCTTGAAGGGTTTTAATTAAATGCGATCGCTTGGGTAGATCTAGTTTGCCTCGATTACCAATTTCTCCCAGGGTATAAAAGTAAGGTGGAAAGTCGATTTCCCCCTGCATTAGATTTAGTAACTTGATTATTTTTGACCAATTCCACTCTTGAGCTAGAGTTTGAAAACGTTGTAGCTGTTGCTCATCGTGTAATTTACCCAGCCACATTGCACCGCTGACGGTAATAGCAGGATTTTTACAGATACAGCCAACTTTATTTAATTTACGCCAGGAATAAGTTTGATAGTTACCGCAATGATGACAATAAGCCAGAAAGCCATAGTTATTTGCAGTCAACTGGGGTTTAGATACTAGACGCAGCATCACCCGATAAGTTTGTCCTGTAAATAACGAAAAGATCGGTTCAATGCCTAATCCTTTGGTTGCAGCCTGTTGTTGAGTTGCCCCAATCAGTAATCTTAAAGCCTGTTCTTGAATAGCGGGATGGGAACGAGCGATCGCATTATAAGCCTGAACTGTTTGTTCGGGAGGATGTCCTGTTAAAGTTCTGCCATCGGTGCAGGTGAGATACATTAACCCACCGATTTTAGTTGCCCAAAGCATCGTATTCAGATAGGGGACAGCACTGCCAAAACAGTCTACGTCTACTAAATCGTAGTAGTCACGCTCTTGATAACAGTGAAAGAAAACTCGATGGGCATCCTGATGAGTGAGCTGAAAATGTTCTGGGGCGATCGTTAAACTCAAATTTGGCTGTATTGTAGAATTAAGCTGGTAATTCCCGTCATTAACCCACAAGTAATCGGCATTGCTCTCTAGATAGTAGCGCAAGCTGCGAACGCCACAACCAGCTAGAGTATCTAACACTTTGAGGCTACCATGAGCTTGTTTGTAAGCCGTAGCTGCCAACACCCCCAAATCCCGCACATATTTAGTTCGAGGATTATAAAAAGCCTGACCTACCTGAAACTTAGCTTTTTCTTCCTGATGCCAATTAGGTTGATTTTTCAATTGTTAGATTTATTTGTAGCCTTAATTCTTTACTGATGTTAACCCACTACCTATTTGCGAAGCTTATCCTTTAGGACTACCCACTCTTAGCAGATTGATTAGTGCGTAGCCTTAATTATTTACTTTTATCTTATACGTCTGGTGTGAATTAAAAATTGCTTGTGAACTAGTACTTGTCATAGTGAATTTTAATTCAAGGGATGAAATAACGTTGTTTCGCTGTTACTGGGTAATATTTAAAAGCTAAAAGCTAATAGCTAATAGCTACGAACTAGTAAACTCGAACGAAGCTAATTCACACTAAGCGTCTTATGTATTCGTCATCATCAAAAGTGGTTAAGACCAAAATCCGCATCCAAGGATAGCGTCGGCAGATCTCACGAGTGGCAGTAACTCCATGACAAATAGGCATTTGAATGTCCATTAAGATTACATCTGGCTGTAATTTTTCGGCTAAGGCGATCGCTTTCCTTTAAAATTCCTGCCGACATGGAAGCTGAAACCATTGATACTATAACCGTCGAAACACAATATTGAAATAAAAATTCTTGCTTAACTAAGCATGGCGATCGCTTCTTCACACCAAGCGATCCAAGAACTTTCGTAACGAATGCCACAACGCAAGGTTAGATAATGACATTTTTGTTTATAGGATAATTGAGCCAGATCGGAAAATTTTTCTTGTTCTTTTGTTTTGTACACTAATAACTGTTTACTGTGGATTTGAAGACGACTTTGAATCTGTTGCAAGATGACTGATTTGGGAACTAAATTGGCTGCAATCAGTTTGACTAGCAACTCTTCGCGAACTGCCATTGGTTCGGCTGGTTCTAAAAGCCAAGTTTTTAGTTTTTCTACTCCTTGGTCGGTGATTCGATAAAGCTTTTTGTCAGGACGACCTTCTTGGGGAACAACTTCTGAAGCGATCGCTCCTTCTTTTTCTAATTTTCCTAATTCTCGATATATCTGCTGTTGGCTGGCTTGCCAATAGTACCGACTGGTTTGCGAAAATTTCTTCCAGAGATCGTAACCGCTGTAAGATTCGTCTCCCAGAGTTACCAAAATTGCATGTGTTAGTGCCATTTCATTATTTAGTCAAAACAAATATCTGCTTGTTCCTATAGGGTGATTGGTATCGATCATAAGCGAATTTTAGCGATCGCTTGACATACTCAACTAATTGTATATATATTTATATAATACTAAATTTGTTGTGTATTAACTAAATTGTATATCGATAAACCATTTATGACTAGATGGAAAATAAAATGAGCTTAAAAAAATCTCCTCAAGCTGAACCAATCGATACATCAAAAGAAAATGCTCAAAATCACATTAAACTTCCCCCTCAAATGAAACCCAAAAAACCAGTGCAAAACTGGCAGCTAGCGATCGCTACTGTAATTTTATTAGGATTAGGTTTTGTCTTGGGGCAAAAATTCCAGCCACAGCAGACAACAGAGGCTAAAGTCTTAGCTAACAAGCAAACAAATATACTGCCAGTTAAAACTATAGCCATTGAAGCAGTTCAATCATATTCGACTTCTCAAACTTATACGGGAGAAGTAACGGCGTTACGGACAAGCGAAGTTGGTTTTGAGCGTGGGGGAAAGTTAACTGAAGTCTTGGTGGAAGAAGGCGATCGCATTTCTCTTGGTACTCCTCTAGCTAAGTTAGATACAGCAAACCTAGAAGCACAACATCAGGGCTTAGTCGCCCAAAAAGCGCAAGCAGCAGCACTCCTAGCAGAATTAAGCAATGGTGCGAGGACGGAGAAAATTACCGCAGCCCAAGCAAAGGTAAGGGATATTGAACAACAGCTAAAACTAGAGCAACTCAAAAGTTCTCGTCGAGAATATTTATATGGTGAAGGGGCGATCGCTCGCGAAGAGTTGGACGAAATCGCCTTTAATCAAAAAGCCTTAGCCGAACGTTTAGTCAATGCTCAAAGTAATTTAGCTGAGTTGAATAACGGTACTAGAGTAGAACAGATTAACGCCCAACAAGCAGCAGTAGATCGACTGTCGGCGGAGATCGAAGATTTAGATATTACCATCGCCAAAAGTACCCTGAAGTCTCCCTTCGACAGCATAGTTTCGGCTCGTAATTTAGATGAAGGAACTGTAATTCAACCAGGTCAATCTATTTTACGCTTGGTGGAAAATGCTCAACCCAAAGTTAAAGTGGGGTTACCAATTTTAGTTGCCAACAAAATGCAGGCTGGCAGTGAACAACAAGTGACAATTGGCGACAAAAAATATAGTGCTAGAGTAAGTTCTATTTTACCTGAAGTTAATCCCGCAACACGCACCAGGACATTAGTTCTGAAGCTCTCACCCACCGCAGCTACTCAAGTATCTCCCAAAGAAATCGCCCGTTTAAATGTTACTCATACTAATAAGACTGATGGATATTGGTTACCCATTACAGCTTTAGTCAAAGGCGATCGCGATTTATGGTCTTGTTATGCTGTCGTGGCAAATGATTCTAATACCAGCCGAGTTGAACGCAGATTAGTAGAAGTCTTGGAAACTGATGGGGAAAGAGTTTTAGTTAGAGGCACATTAAAAGCAGGTGATGCGATCGTCACTGATGGTACGCAAAGACTTGTTTCTGGTCAACTGGTTAGTATGGACTAATGGCGTTGCTGATTTGAGGCTAGAAATAAAAAATTAGACTGTTCGTAGCTATAAGCTGTAAGCTATAAGCCATAAGCTTTTTGATTTTTCTACTTAATAACGAAAAGTTGAAAATCACATCCTGATTAAGCAACGTCGAACTGATTAACTCATCGTGGAAATTACCGAGCGCTTTGGGAAATTTAGCCATTCATAACCTAAATTTTCTAGAACAAGTAAAACTATTGCCTTATGAAAATTATCCGTCTTTTATTTCAGAAATCAGGAAAACTCTTTGTTCTAGGAGCGATCGCGAGTATTTTTACTGGCGTTAGTAGTGCAGGTTTGATTGCACTGATCAATTATATTTTACAAAACATAGACCAAATATCGACTGGAATAGTAGTAAGTTTTATTGGTTTGTGCTTGTTGCTAATGATCTCGTCAGCTATATCTTGGATGCTACTAACTCAACTAGTTCAAGATATTATTTATAATCTTCGTTTGAATTTAACTCAAGGTATTTTAGCCTGTCCTTTAAGCGAACTAGAAACTTTAGGCGCACCAAAATTATTAGCTGCTATTACGGAAGATGTTAATACTATTGCTGGTTCTTCCATTGCCATCTCGGGTATGGGAGTTAATATTTCCTTAGTTTTAGGATGTTTAGTTTATTTATGTTGGCTATCTTTTCCAGTATTTATCTTATTTATAGCGATGATTATTTTGGGTATTTTTAGTTATCAATACATTGCTAATCAAGGTAGATCGGGATTAAAAAATGCTAGAGCAGAACAAGACATTTTATTCCAACATTTTCAGACAGTCACTCAAGGTATTAAAGAATTAAAATTACACCGTCAAAGACGTAATACTTTTTTCCAAGAAGACTTAAAAGCTACAGCAAAAAGTGTGCGCCACAATTGGATGCAGGGAATGATTGCTTTTGCGATCGCTGGTGGTTATGGATTGGGTTTATTTTTTATTCCTTTGGGTATTTTGTTGCTTGGTCTGACTAGAATTATGTCAATTCCTCATGATGTTTTGACTAGCTACACGTTGACTTTTTTATATGCAATTACTCCTTTACGTGGAATTTTAAATACGCTACCAGAAATCAGTAAAACGAGTGTTTCACTAGAAAAAATTGAGTCTTTAGGACTATCTCTTGCCGAACAAATCACAGAACCTGATTTTCCTACTGGTTCTGATTTCAATGATAAGTGGACAAGTTTAAAATTAGTAGATATTAATCATACTTATCGGGGAGACAGTGAAGAACATCAGTTTACCTTAGATAATATTAATCTCAAGTTTCAACCAGGAGAAATTGTCTTTATCGTTGGTGGCAATGGTAGTGGTAAATCGACTTTAGTTAAATTAATTACAGGTTTATATACTCCCGATCGCGGTCAGATTTTGTTAAATAATATTCCTGTAAGAGATGATAATCGTGAATGGTATCGGCAACAGTTTTCAGTAGTGTTTTATGATTTCTATTTATTTGATCGTCTGTTGGGAATAGAATCAAACCGTGCCACAGAAATACAGAATTATCTAAACTTACTGGAAATAGAACATAAAGTCACAGTTAAGGATGGTACTTTATCCACTACAAATTTATCTCAAGGACAGCGTAAAAGATTAGCTTTACTAACTGCTTATTTAGAAGATCGTCCGATTTATGTCTTTGATGAATGGGCATCGGATCAAGATCCTGTATTTAAAGAAATATTCTACAAAAAACTATTACCCCAATTAAAAAGCCGAGGTAAAACTGTTATTGCTGTTAGTCATGATGATCGATATTTTGAAGAGTGCGATCCGAAGGGTAGGCGTAAGCCTAATCGCCTTGTGAAACTAGATTATGGTCGAATAATTGAAGATCGATATTTGAGTTAAATTCTCTGGAAAAATATTTATGATGAATTCATTTTAATTTAAGGTAGGAAGCATTGAATTACTCCCATATTGTCAAAATCTTTGGGAATTATTCGTTGAAAATCAAATTCAAAATGCGGGAGAAATGGCTGATGGTATTGCAGCTTATCTACAAAGTCAGTGCGACGGTGCTTTATTAGCCAAAGCTAGTGATGGAAAACTGCATATTCAGTTAGTTTATACCAGTAATCATCACGAGCCAATTGGATTTTGTATTACTTCCTTATCTAGCGATCGCATTGGCGAAGTAGAAGCTTTATATGTTTTAGATAAATATCAAGGCAATAATCTCGGTACTAAACTTATGCAAACTAGTTTGCAATGGCTAGAAGAAAATAATACCTTAGAACAAAAACTAATAGTTGCAGCAGGTAATGAACAAGTTTTTTCTTTCTATCAAAAGTTTGGCTTTCATTCTAGTTACACTACTTTATTTCGAGTGTAATTTAAACTCTAAATGGATTCATAAAATCTAATTTCCAAATAAACAAGACAGTAAAAAATAGTAAGAAGCATGAATAATCTTATTAATGTCTCAGAGTTACAAGAAGTATCAGAAACTCTTTTAATTACGGTATATCTAAGAAGCCTGGAAACCAAAAGAGAAGACAGATTAATAAAAGATGACAAATCAGTTGAAATTGTAAACAGTATAAATTACAACTTTCCTAAATTTGACTCAGAATCAAATCAAACTATTGTTGCCATTAGAACGGCAATTATAGATGAAGTTGTTAAAAATTTTATTAGTCAAAATCCCCATGCCACAATTGTTAGTTTAGGAACAGGCTTATCTACCCGATTTTTTCGAGTTGATAATGGTTTAATTAATTGGTTTGGTATAGATTTACCTAGAGTAAAACCAGCTTGGGATACTTTGCTTGGTGGTGAATCCGAAAGATTTCAATATCTCCCCTATTCTGTCTTAGATTTTGAGTGGATTAAACAAATACAGTCAAAAACATCCAAAAAAATTCTTTTTATTGCTGAGGGTTTATTAATTTATTTCTCGGAATCAGAAGTTAAACAGTTAATTATTACTTTGAAAAATAACTTTGCTGGCTCAGAACTAATTTTTGATGCAATGGGGAAATTTTCGGCAAAAAACAGTCAGCTAAATCCTGGCGTATCAGAAACAAATGCTTCTTTTAAATGGGGAGTTAATAATTTAAAAGAAATAGAAACTTGGGATCGAGGAATTAAATTAATCGATCAATGTTATTACTTTGATAAATATAAAAAACGATTAGGATGGCTGGGATTAATCAAGTATATTCCCGTATTAAAAAGTCAAGGCAAAATAGGACATTTGAGATTTATTCAATAGAGATAAAAAGCGATCGCTTTACCTATTCACCTACCTACTTACTCTACAAAAAATTCAATAACAATAACTATGATTAACAATCAACAACAACCAAAATACATACTATATTTCGTAGATATAAAAAACGCCATGTACTAAGATTGACTACCCAATTGCCGTTTAATTTGAACTATTTCTTGTTCCATTTTAATCAGTCTTTCCAATAAGTTTAAGCGATCTGAATCAGCGGATTGATGATAACCATAAAATTGATTGAATTTTTCCCGTTGATCTACTGTCAACTTAGCTATTTCTACAACTAAAGTGCCAATATCCTCTTTTAAAGAGCGAATATCTTCTCTGTTATTTCTAATTAAGGCTGCGTTTTCCTGAATCTGAAGATCCACTCTAGCTATATTATCTGTGTTTCTGATTTGACTTTCTTGAATTTGTCTTTGAACAGCCAACATTTGTTCGATAGTATTTCTAATTTCTTCTGGTGTCATAGTCTATTCAATAATCAATAATCAATACTCAACAATGTTTACTCTATTTTATCGCAACACTCGTCTCCTAATCCTAACTATTATTTTAATTGCTGTTTGGGGTATTTCTTCTTATTTCGCATTACCTAGATTGGAAGATCCTGAATTAGTTTCGCGTTTTGCAATTGTGAAAACTTTCTTTCCTGGTGCTGATGCCGAAAGAGTTGAAAATTTAGTTACCGAAAAAATCGAAAACAAATTAACAGAAATTGAAGAAATAGATCAGTATAGTTCTACTTCTCGGGCTGGCAGTTCAATTATTCAAATTGATTTACAGGATAGTGTCACTAAACAAGAAGTAGATGCAGTTTGGTCAAGGGTTCGCAATAAAATTGATGAAGTCCAAGTTGAATTACCTGCTAATATTACTGAACCAGAATTAGAAGAAGGTAAAGTTAAAGCCTATGCTTTGATTGCTGGTTTAACTTGGCAACAAGATGACCAACCTAACTATGGAATTTTACGCCGACAAGCAGAAGTTTTCAAAGAGCGTTTAGAAGGTATTGCAGGTACAGAAGAAGTAGAACTTTTGGGCGATCCTGATGAAGAAATTATTGTCGAAATTAATCCTCAAGCTTTAGCTAGTTATAATCTCACCGCAACGGAATTATCACAGCAAATTGCTCAAAGTGATAGTAAGATTGCTGCTGGACAATTACGCGGTAACGATCGCGATTTATTAATAGAAGTCGCTGGAGAACTGGATACTTTAGCCAGAATTAGAGAAATTCCCATTAGTTTTGCTGATAACGGTCAATTTGTAACCCTACAAAACATTGCAACTATCCGTAAAGGGATTACCGAACCTGCGAATGAACTGGCTTTAATTAATGGCTATCCTGGAGTAGCGATCGCCGTTCATGTTGAATCAGGACAAAAACTGGATTTATGGCGCAAAGCAGTGCAACCTAAGATTACTGAGTTTCAATCAGAGTTACCCAGTAGCATTGGTTTACCAATTATTTTCGATCAAAGTAATTATGTTGAGGCAAGACTTAATAACCTAAATATCAATTTCTTATTCGGTGCAGCCTTAGTCTTTGGCATAACTGTAGTAATGATGGGTTGGCGCAGTGGTTTGATCGTTGGTACAGCCTTACCTCTATCGGTTTTAATGGTCTTGGGTTGGATGAATTGGTTTAATATTCCTCTCCACCAAATGTCGATTACAGGCTTAATTATCGCCCTGGGTATCTTAATTGATAATGCCATCATTATGGTCGATGAGGTACAAAATCAACTACGACAGTCAACGCAAGCCAAAACTGCAATTACTAATAGCGTCAAGACTTTAGCCATCCCTCTGTTGAGTTCAACTCTCACAACTGTAATTGCTTTCTTACCTATTGCACTATTACCTGGGGCTACGGGAGAATTTGTTGGGGAGATCGCTGTAACCGTAATTATCGCTGTCTCTTGTTCCCTATTTATTTCTCTAACAATTATTCCTGCCTTAACAGCTAAGTTACATCCTACTTCCCCTACCCCCTCTACCTCCCCGTCGGGATGGTTGCAAACAGGTGTTTCTTTTCCTGCTTTAACTCGCATATATCAACGCAGTTTAAAATGGACACTTGTTCAACCTGTCTTATCAATCTTCCTGGCTTTATTAATTCCAATTATTGGTTTTATTCAAGCTGGTAATCTCGAACAACAATTTTTTCCTGCTGCCGATCGCGATCAACTACAAATAGAACTAGAATTATCATCCTCAGCCTCTCTGACACAAACTCAGACTTTAATTAAACAAATTCGCCAACAAATAATCGCTCGTCCAGAAGTAAAAGATGTTCACTGGTTATTAGGCACAAGCATTCCTCGTTTTTACTACAATTTAACTAGCGGCAAAGAACAACAAGCTAATTACGCTCAAGCTTTAGTCCAATTAAAATCCCTCGCATCTAGTTCGGTGGCTCAAAAACTGCAAACCGAATTAGATTCAGCTTTTCCCACCGCCAGAATAATTGTCAGACAGCTAGAACAAGGGCCTCCTTACAATGCACCGATTGAAATGCGGATTTATGGTTCTAATTTAGCCACCTTGCAAACATTAGGAGAACAAGCCAGACAAACTTTGATCCAAATCCCCGATATTACCCATACCCGGGCCAGTTTAGACGAAATTCAACCCCAGCTACAGTTTCAAGTAGACGAAGAACAAGCGCGTTTAGCAGGATTAGATCGTACAACCATCGCCCAACAATTAGACACTACCCTAGAAGGTGCGGTTGGTGGTTCAGTTTTAGAAGGAACAGAAGAATTACCCGTCAGAGTGCGTTTAGGAAATCGCGATCGCGCTAACTTATCTCAAATCTCTTCCTTAGATTTACTGGCAACTTCTCCCAGCCGTAATAGTAATCAGAATAATTCCCTTGCCACTGTCCCTCTCGACTCCTTGGGTAAAGTACAAGTCAAACCAGAACTAGCACAAGTCAGTCACTACAACGGACAAAGAGT
>NZ_PVWF01000175.1 GCF_003003995.1 Pleurocapsa sp. CCALA 161
GATTATAAAACCTCAACGACTCCCCGAAACATATTCATCCCGCAAGTAAACTCGTATTTGCCTGCTTTTTCGGGTGTAAACTCAATTGGTGTAACTCGATTGAGAGGTAATGTTTGAGCGATATGAAAGTCAGGAAAACGAACTTCCTCAAGACAACTACTGGCATCTTGGCGATCGAAGTTCAACCTAACTTTTTGACCCGATTGAACTACAATCTGACTGGGTTCGTAACCGCCATCAACGGTGACGGTAATTTCTTGGATTCCTCCCTGTGCGATCGCTTTTGCAGATTTAGGTTTACTTGCTAAAAACCACCAAAGTTCTAAACCAATCAGTCCCAATCCACCAACCGTAACGATAATCTTATTTCTTAACGGTTGTTCTATGGGTTGAAACTGCCCTGTTTGATCCCTTTGAGATGGTTGCATTTCCTTCATATTGTGAGGCATTTGGGCGACTGCATTACCTGAAGCAATTCCCAACACCATTCCCAAACTTACGATCCCGCTTGCGATTGGCTTTGCCAGTGCGCGGAGCGCAATCGCTTCGCGTACTTGCCAACGTGCGATCGCTTTTCTATTCACCATTGTCAAACCTCCTATACAATCGCTCCCGAAATTACTCCAACCAGAAACCCAAATCCTGCTAATGTTCCAAAAAAGATGATTGTCTTCATATCGATATTCCTCTAACCAAGTGTTTTTGGCTTAAAATTACGCAAACGCAGTGCATTTGTCACTACCGAAACAGAACTAAACGCCATCGCAGCACCAGCAATAATGGGACTGAGCAACCAACCAAAGAAGGGATAGAGAATTCCTGCTGCGATGGGAATTCCAGCCACATTGTAAATAAAGGCAAAGAAAAGATTTTGACGAATATTACGAATGGTAGCGCGACTAAGTTGTATAGCAGTTACAATCCCTTGTAAGTCTCCTGAAATCAAGGTAATATCGCTAGCAGCGATCGCTACATCCGTTCCCGTACCAATTGCTATTCCTACGTCGGCGTGTGCTAGGGCAGGTGCATCGTTAATACCATCCCCAACCATTGCTACTATTTTACGGGGCGTATAAAGGTCGGAGGAGACCTCCGACCACAGCCCCTCACCCTCCGACTGGATTGTCTCCACTGTAGCTGCTTTCTGTTCGGGACGTACTTCAGCAAAAACGCGATCAATTCCCACTTCACGAGCGATTACTTCGGCGGTGCGGCGATTGTCTCCAGTTAACATCACCACTTCCAAGCCCATTTTCTGTAAGGCTCGAATAGCGTTGACAGAAGAAGGTTTCACCGCATCAGCAATGCCCATAATGGCTTCAATTTTCCTATCTACGGCAATCCAAATAACTGTCTTACCGAGATATTCCAATCGCTCCCAGTCCTTTTGTAGAGTTCTAGTATCTATATTTAATTCGTTCATCCAACGCTGAGTACCAATTTGTACCCATTGATTGGATACATACCCTTGAACACCACTACCTGCGATCGCTTCAAATTCTCTTGCGTCGTTTAATTGCACTCTTTGCGACTGAGCGTACTGAACCACCGCCTCGGCTAGAGGGTGTTCGGAATTTCTCTCTACAGATGCAACCAGATGCAATAAATTTAGCTCGTTGTTGTTGGCAATACCATTAACAGTTACAAAATCAGTCACAGTCGGTTTACCTTGGGTAATCGTCCCCGTTTTATCGAGTACGATCGCTCTAAGCTTGTGCGCCATTTCTAGACTCTCTGCGCCTTTGATGAGGATGCCATTTTCTGCACCTTTTCCCGTTCCCACCATAATTGAAGTTGGGGTTGCCAAACCAAGCGCACAGGGACAGGCAATAATTAATACGCCAACTGTGGTAATCAAAGCCATCGTTACATTTCCCATGATGTTGTACCAGAGGATAAAAGTAGCGATCGCAATGGCAATCACAGCAGGTACAAACCATCCCGTCACGCGATCGGCTAAACGTTGAATCGGTGCTTTTGAGCCTTGTGCTTGCTGCACCAGTTTGACAATCTGCGCTAAGAAAGTATCTTTACCGACTCTCGTTGCTTTGAATTTAAAGCTACCAGTTTTATTAATCGTCGCACCAATAACTTCATCGCCCGAATGCTTTTTCACGGGGATACTTTCACCTGTAACCATCGCTTCATCAATGGTGGAAGCACCGTCAACGACCTCGCCATCGACGGGAATCTTTTCCCCTGGGCGTACTAAGATGATATCTCCTAAAATTACTTCAGCAATGGGAAGATCTATCTCGCGATTATTACGAATCACCCGTGCTGTTTTCGCACCTAAACCCATAAGCTTGCGAATCGCTTCTGAAGTTTGTCCCTTGGCACGATTTTCTAATAATCGTCCGAGTAAAATTAATGCAATAATCACCGATGCTGCTTCAAAGTAGACATCAGGTGTAAGTCCCTGCGTGATAAACCATTGTGGACTAAAGGTGGGAAATAGAGAATAGAGATAAGCTGTACCCGTGCCGATCGCCACCAGGGTATCCATAGTTGCTGTATGGCGTTTGAGGGCTTTCCAAGCATTAATAAAGAAGGACGATCCGCACCAAAATAGTACGGGTGCAGTCAGTACTAATTGCAGCCAGGAATTGTGCATCCATGCAGGAATAAAAGGAATGGGCAATCCTGTCATCATCGGCAGCGAACCAATAACCAGAATGGCACTAATAATTCCGCTAACCCATACCTTGCGAGTCAGTTGGCGATTTTCGACTTGCCGTTCTCGTCTTTCGGTATCATCTTCTGGAGCAAGTACGTCATCTTGCATGGGTACGGCAGAATATCCTGCTGCATCTACGGCATCCTGAATCGCTGCTACATCAGTTCGATCGGGATTATAAGTAATCGTGGCTTGCTCTGCGCCAAAATTGACGCTACACTCGGAAACACCTGAAACCGAGCGAATTGAATCTTCGATATTCTTGGCACAAGAGGCACAACTCATGCCTCGTAATTTTAAACTGGTATTTTCCACTTCATATCTCCTGACTTGGGTTTAAATAATGCCAAGCATTCTTCAGGCAACGGTATAACCTGACTCTGTAATCGCTTGCGAGATCTCAGCTTCTGATGCTTGTGTGTCAACTTCGACAAGCTTAGTCTTGGAATCGGTTTGTACGGTTGCGGCTGGATCGATTGTTTTAATTGCTTTGGTAATGGTATCTCCACAAGCCGAACAAGCCATGTTGGGAACTTTAAGTTGTAATGTCATAATTTCTACCCTATGAAGATCGATTACTTTTATTATGAAGTCTCTGGTTAACTGGAGAGTCAAGAAGGTAAAAAAGAAAAATTAAAAATCTATGTTGTTTTATATCTAGGCTAAACTTCCTAATTAGCTATAGACTTAAATTAAGTAAATTTTGCTTATATAATATTTTTTGTCGATCAAATAATA
The DNA here is from genome assembly GCF_003003995.1 of Pleurocapsa sp. CCALA 161. Taxonomy (GTDB): domain Bacteria; phylum Cyanobacteriota; class Cyanobacteriia; order Cyanobacteriales; family Xenococcaceae; genus Waterburya. The sequence goes on from NZ_PVWF01000175.1 coordinate 3,416, forward strand.
GATATTAATTTGACTCAAGCTATTTCATAAGTTCTTTCATAATGCGGATTTCTTCTTTCTGTGATTGAACAATCTCGGTACATAGCTCCTCAATACGTGGATTAGTTAGCGATGATTGTTGGCAAACAAGAATAGCAGCAGCGTGATGGGGAATCATCGAGCGCAAGAATTGCTGGTTTCCTACTCCCGCTTGTGTCCGAACCAGAGTCCAGAACGTTAATATTAATGCCGTTCCTAATCCTAATAACATGATGTTTAGCTTTTTATTTTTAAACATCGAACCCATTATTACCAACATAATGATTAGCATCGCCGAGATCATCAGCCCTGTCATATAAACTTGGTTCAGGCTGAGGAACAAGTTGCTCCACTCGTTAACTCGCGAGAACATGATGGCGAACATTACGATGTAAGAGATCGACAGTGCAATCAACAGGGTAATATAAGGCTTCATGCCCGATCGGGATTTCATGTCAGATGTAGAATCATTATTTTGTGTAAACTTCATCTTAAATTTCTTCTTGTTAGTCTATTAGCAATACTCAAATAAATAGCAATTAATCTAGATTAATTTTTCTATCTTTTGTTATAAAAAGTATTTATTGCTATTGGTATAGGTAAATTTCATTCTGATTTCATAATTATTTGTTATGGAGAATATGTACTCATTTTTCGTATACAAGCTTATAAGAAAAAATACTATTTAATGCATCCAAAATCAAAAATTATACCCATTAGAAAAAGTAGTGAGGTACTTTTATGGTGAAGTCTCTAGTTAAATAAAGAGTCAAGAGGGACAGAGCGAAAAATTCCAATATCTATTTAAATGATTGCCAACAGAGTAATTAGTCTCTATCGAAGGTAGTAGTAGCCTTAATATTTAGTTTGATAGCATTGAGGCAACTCGTTACGGAGGTGAACGATAACTGATGAGCATTGTAGATAGTCTTTTCAGGCAAATGTTCGGTCGTCCCAAAGGAATGCTGGGCAGGTTCGGTGGCATCATTATGGCGCGTATGAATAAAGAGTTCACCTATTCAGTTATTGATTTACTCGACATTGAGCCGAACGATCGAGTGCTAGAAATTGGATTCGGCTCTGGAGTAGGCATTCATCGTCTAGCTCAGTTGGCATTAACAGGATATATTGCAGGTATCGATTACTCCAAAGAAATGGTCGAGCAAGCTACAGCTAGGAATTTGAAAAAGGTTGAGGCTGGTTTGGTAGATTTGCGACAAGGTTCGGTGGAAAGCTTGCCCTTTGAAAACAACACCTTCGATAAAGCACTGGCGGTTAACTCGATGCAAGTTTGGTCAGATGCCTCGATCGGACTACGAGAAATGCGGCGAGTCATGAAGAAGGTTGATGGCAGGATTGCGCTTGGTTTTACGCCTTATTCGGGGCAGTCGAGTAACGGATTGATCCAGATGTTCACAAATGCTGGCTTCACTGAGGTGCAGCTAGTAGAGACAGAGCGAGGTTTCTGTGCGCTGGCAATCGCATCATGACTAAAGTGGCGATCGAGATATCGTATTTATTCATCTGAATAGACATTCAAGCTTAAAATGAGTATCATTATCAAAGAAGTAAACTCAAAACTCTATTAACCCAGTATTGTCTAAGCAACTAAACTGATAGGGTTTAAAGCATAAACAATGAACAAAGTTGACAAATCAAAAAAAACAGTTTCTTCGGATGGTGATGCACTAACTTGTGATTCTTCTTTGGTTCATTTAGAACAAGTGCGTCAAGTACAATCTGAAATCGTTACAACCGAAAAAGCACAACAAATGGCGCAGTTTTTCGGTGCAATGGCAGACCCTCATCGGCTTAAACTTCTTTCTGCGTTAGTTAAAGCTGAACTTTGCGTCTGTGATTTAGCCGCAGTAGTTAAAATGAGTGAATCTGCTGTATCCCACCAGTTACGTCTGCTACGAAATCTACGTCTGGTTAAGCATCGTCGTGAAGGTCGTAACGTCTATTACAGCCTGGCAGACGCGCACATTGCTAATCTTTATCGGGAAGTAGCCGAGCATCTAGACGAAGCTTAATTCTTTCTTTTACTCGTTGCTAAATTACTTTTTTTTGGATATTATCTGAACAACTATTCAATTGTTCAATTAAAATAATTTTAAAATTGTTGGGATAATGTCAGGTAAACATTCTTCTGGTTGCTGCTCTCATCATGAAAGCCATGACCATCAAAGCGATCGCGGTCATGACCACAGCCACGAACACGGGGGATTCGATTTACGTCGAGAACTTATACCCTTAAGTATTGCGCTCGCTTTATTTCTCATTGGATTAATTTTCAACCAACCCTTGCACGATACACCTGGGGCGATCGCCGAGTATGTAGTTTTAATTCCTGCTTATTTAATCAGTGGCTGGACTGTTTTAACCAGTGCGGGGCGTAATATTCTGCGGGGTAAAATCTTTGATGAAAACTTCTTAATGACCATTGCTACCTTGGGTGCGATCGCGATTCACGAATTGCCCGAAGGTGTAGCGGTAATGCTGTTTTTTCAGATCGGAGAATTGTTTCAAGGTTTTGCGGTTGGTCGATCGCGTCGTTCGATTAAGTCATTGTTAGAAGTACGTCCAGATAAAGCAAATTTAGTTATTGATGGGGTAATTAGAGAAGTTGCGCCAGAGAAAGTAGAAGTCGGAAATACTATTATTATCAAACCAGGGGAGAAAGTTCCTTTAGATGGGGAGATTTTATCGGGAAGTTCTCAAGTAGATACTTCGGCACTTACGGGTGAATCTGTCCCCCGAACGGTAAGAGAAGGGGAAACGATTTTAGCAGGGGCGATTAACCAAACGGGTAGTTTAACGGTTCGAGTCACCAAACTGTTTGCCGAATCGTCCATCGCTAAGATTTTGGACTTGGTAGAAAATGCCAGCAGTAAAAAAGCCCCCACAGAGAAACTTATTACTCGCTTTGCCCGTTACTATACCCCTATAGTAGTTTTTCTCTCTCTAGCAGTTGCCATCTTGCCACCCCTACTAATTCCTGGTGCAACCAGCGAACAGTGGGTTTATCGAGCGTTAGTTTTATTAGTTATTTCTTGTCCCTGCGGATTAGTGATTAGTATTCCCCTGGGTTACTTTGGTGGCGTTGGTGGCGCAGCTAAAAGAGGAATTTTAGTTAAAGGTTCGACTTTTTTAGATGCTTTAACCGATGTCAAAACCGTGATTTTTGATAAAACGGGAACGTTAACTGAAGGGGTCTTTCAAGTTACTCAAATATCACCTTATAACGGCTATAGCGAAACAGAAATACTTACTACTTCTGCGATCGCCGAATCTCAATCCAATCACCCCGTAGCGCGATCGATTATGGAGGCTTACGATGGTGCGATTACTAAATCTGATGTCACTGATTATGAAGAAATACCAGGACACGGTATAAGAGCT
>NZ_PVWF01000043.1 GCF_003003995.1 Pleurocapsa sp. CCALA 161
CCTTTCTTTAAGGAACAAACCAAAAATTGGCTCGATACTTGGGTTGAAGGGCGAGGTAGCGTTAAGTATACTAGTGGTGGTTTTGCTCACCGCGCTCAATGGGCTTCCGTACCATTGAATATGTCTACTGCTTTTGCTGCGGAATGGTACAACGATAATGTAGAAGAGAATTCTAAATACAGTGATTTTGCCCATAAGCAAGTAGATTATGTTTTAGGAGATAATCCTGCTAATTTTAGCTACGTGGTAGGATTTGGCGATAATTATGCTCAAAGAACTCACCATCGGGGTTCTGCGGATACTGCGCCTATGGATGATAGCGATCGCCCCAACGATCATCTGCTCTATGGTGCTGTGGTTGGTGGTCCTGGTAAGGTGGATGATTTCTCTCACAATGACCGTCGTAATGATTGGGTCACTAATGAAGTAGGTACTGGTTATAATGCTCCTTTTGCTAGTGCAGCGATTCAACAGTATGAGAACCTTGGTGGTGATCCACTTTCTGAGTCTCAACTGGATCAGTTGATTGGGGTTGATGCTAACGGTACTGGTTTTTAGTTTTTAACTTACCGTGTTTACTTAATCGACAACATGGTAAGTAAGTAATTATTAAGCCCTAAAGGAGCAGCGATTGCTGCCCCTTTAGGGCTTTTTTTTGACTTTCGTACGGGCATTGTATTGCCTTGCCCCTATCTTGTTTAACTCTTACTCAGAAGACTACGCATCTTATTTTCCTTATCTTCTTTCTGACTAGAGCCATATACGGGAGAGAACTTAGCTAGCAACTCTCGAAATTCAGTGCCGTCAATAGTTTCTCTTTCTATAAGTAAATCTACGATGCGATCTATAGCTAATCGATTTTCACTAATAATATTTTTGGCTTTGTTGAGACAATCAAAAGCGATGTTTCTAATGCGAATGTCTATTTGAGCGGCAACTTCTTCAGAATACTCGTTTCTAGAGCTGTAATCACCTCCTAAGAAGACAGGCTGATCTTGACCTTCCAGTGCCAACGCTCCTAAATCAGACATACCAAACTTGGTCACCATTTGACGCGCAAAAGAAGTCACCATCTGAATGTCTTGGCTAGCTCCTTGGGTAACCTCATCAACGCCAAACACCTCTTCTTCTGCTGCTCTACCGCCCAAAGTGGCGGTAATTTTAGCTAAAATTTTGCTTTTGCTTTCCAATCCCATTTCTTCGTCAGGAGTAAACCAAGTTAGCCCCCCTGCACCACCACGAGGAATGAGGGTAACTTTCTCGACAGGATCGTGACCAGGAACCATTGTGGCGACAATTGCATGACCCACTTCATGATAGGCAATTAGTCTTTTAGATTTACTATCTACTAAGGGAACTCCCTCCATTCCAGCTACAATGCGGTCTACGGCATCATTTACCTCTAGCATCGTTACTGCTTGTTTATGTCTCCTGGCGGTTAAAATAGCTGCTTCATTCAGAAGATTAGCTAGATCGGCACCGCTAAACCCAGGGGTACGTCGAGCGATCGCTTCGAGGGATACTTCAGGAGCAATCTTTTTACCACGAGCATGAACTTCAAGAATACCCAATCTACCCTGCAAATCAGGATAGTCAACAATCACTTGGCGATCGAAACGACCAGGACGCAATAACGCCTTGTCCAGAACGTCTGGACGGTTAGTTGCTGCAATAACGATAATGCCACTGTTGCCTTCAAAGCCATCCATTTCCGTTAGTAGCTGGTTTAGGGTTTGCTCCCGCTCATCGTTGCCGCCACCAATACCTGTACCTCTCTGGCGACCAACCGCATCAATCTCATCGATAAATACCAAACAAGGAGCATTTTCTTTAGCTTTCTTAAACAAATCGCGGACGCGGGATGCTCCTACCCCCACAAACATTTCGACAAATTCTGAGCCTGAAATACTGAAAAAAGGTACGCCAGCTTCTCCTGAAATTGCCTTGGCTAGTAATGTTTTACCCGTTCCTGGAGGACCAACCAACAATACCCCGCGAGGAATCTTTGCTCCCACTGCCGTAAATCTTTCAGGCTCTTTAAGAAAAGTGACAACTTCCTGTAATTCTTCTTTAGCTTCTTCGATTCCTGCCACATCATCAAATTGGATGCCTGTCTTAGCCTCCATTTGAAACTTGGCTTTAGAGCGACCAAAGTTTAGCGCCTGACCTGATGCATTGGCCGAGCGACGCAAAATCATAATTAGTCCAGACAATAAAACCATGATGATCAGCAAATTAAGTAAGATCCCCACAGTGGTCGAGTGATCGAGGGAAGTTTTAGTACTAAAATCAATGTTTTTGGCTCTAATTTTGGGAATTAAATTTTGGTCTTGCTCAAATAAGAGTACTTCTTTGGGAGCGTCGTCTTGAGACTGACCTTTTAAAACTACGCTAGCTTTATTAGTAGTTTCATCAATTTCTACCTTTGTTATCTGATTTGATTCTAGTTTTTCTAAAAACTCACTGTAGCTGAGGTCATTTTTAGAACGCTGTTGAGCCAAGACTGGAGTTGCCAAAAAACAGGTCTGTAAAATCATCCATCCCGCAGCTAGCCGACCAATCACAGCTTTAGTTTTTTTTGGTTGTCGATTGAGTCGACGGACAGAAGTTCTGTCTTGCTTCGTTTGCTGCTGAATTTGACAATTTTCCATAATTATGAATTATTTTATTGTTATATACTTACCAATGAGCGCAATACAAAAGACAAAATTTGAAGATTTTTTGATAATTTGAGCATAACTCCAGCCTAACTAAAAAAATTAGGTTTTACTATAATTTAACAGATTTGATTATCAACAAGCTATGCTGCCAAAATTATAGCCATTTGAGCTACGAAGTTAGGGTATGTCATCAATTGGACTAGTCTGCATTTCGAGTAAAACAATTTTTCGCTGTTGCTTTGTCTTGCTCGTCGTAAGTCACAAACTACTTTTTCTGCTAATCAGTTGAGATGGCGATCGCACTCATGCTCAATCAAGCCAATATGAAAAACTAGCAAGGCTGGATTCTTGCTAATTTACTTACCTCCAATCAATCCTCGACGATTATCTGCCAGAGAAAATTCGATAAACTTCTGTAGATGCTGAACATGTCGGTTATCAGTTAACTGAGCGAGTTGAGCGATCGCTTCTTGAATAGGTAAATTTTGTAAGTAGAGTAAGCGAAAAGCTTGTTTCAACTGGCGTATCTCTTGCTGACTAAACCCTCGCCGTTTTAAACCAACTAGGTTAAGGGATCGCACTTTAGCTGGGTTGCCCTCCACCATCATATAGGGTGGGACATCTCGACTAATGCGACTCATTCCTCCAACCATGGACATACTGCCGATATGGACAAATTGATGAATACCCAAAACACCGCTAATAATCGCCATTGACTCAATTTGAACATGACCCGCGATCGCCACACTATTAGCAATTACAATCTCATTCCCAAGCGTGCAGTTATGACCAACATGACTATATGCCATCAAGAGGTTGTCGTTACCAATCACCGTCGCTTCCCCTTCCTCAGTGGCGCGATTGATCGTCACATATTCACGAATACGGTTGCGATCGCCAATAATAACCTCACTATTTGCCCCTTTATATTTGAGATCTTGGGGTTCTAAACCAATGGCTGCACCAGGAAAAATTTGGTTATCTCGACCAATTGTGGTCAATCCATCAATGATGGCATGACTACCAACTACTGTATTAGCGCCAATCTTAACCTGACTGCCGATGACCGCATAAGGTTTGATTTGCGCCGTGGGGTGTATTTGAGCGTTTTTATTGATAACAGCGGTTGGATGAATTAAGGCTGTCAAAATCAATTCTCCTAAAGGCTATGGTAATTTTCTCTGTGGGCATAATTATCAGTGGTGGCAAGACAGTAAGCCTCAATTGCTTAAAGACTCTAAAACGGATAATCTACTGAGCTTTTTAGTTAAGTAGAACACACCAGTTACATCGCGCTAAAGTATATATCGAAGTGTATCCCTTGAGGGAAACCTTCGGATATATCCCTTTAGGACTGCTTCAAGAACTAGTTATGCAACAACGTAGTCTATATCAATTGAAAACTGCTGTAAGTCACATTTCCTACTGGCTAATTTAAAGTTACGCACGATGATAACTTATCTATTCAAAATGAACAGATAAAATTGCAATATTCAAGTTGGTTATTATTAATAATAATTATTTTTTTTGCACTTCCATGAAGATTAAGTTTGCTGCTCAATTAAAGAAAATAACATTTCACCTTTGACTGCCAATTCTCCATCAACTTCGCCGATTCCCTGCATCTTGGCAATGCGGTTTTGCTTGAGCGATAACAGTTCTACGGTCATAATCAAGCGATCGCCAGGAGTTACAGGACGACGAAAACGTACCTTGTCAATTCCAGCAAAAGCAAAAAACTTGCCGCTCATGCCAGGCAGCTGAACTAAAATAATCCCTCCTACTTGTGCCATTGCTTCTACCATCAAGACTCCAGGCATCAACGGAAAATCGGGAATATGACCAGGAAAAAAGGGTTCATTAAAAGTGACATTTTTGATGCCGACTGCCTTCTCTCCAGGTACATAATCAATAATGCGATCGACTAGGGCAAAAGGATAGCGGTGAGGTAATAGCTGATGAATTTCTTGAATATTAAAAGTGGTTTTAAGCTGGGTGTCGGGAGTTTCGATGGCAGAATCCATTATTTTAATTACTGATTACTGATTATTTGCGAAGCGCGAAAAAGCGTTGGCGGGAGAACCCCGCTTGAGCTTATTGAGCAAGAAGCTTATCCTTTAGGACTAATTACTGATTGTTCATTGCTCATTGTTCATTGCTCACTGATAGGGCAAAAGGATGGCGGTGAGGTAATAGCTGATGGATTTCTTGAATGTTAAAAGTGGTTTTAAGCTTGGTGTCGGGAGTTTCGATGGCAGAATCCATTATTTTAATTACTGATTACTGATTATTTGCGAAGCGCGAAAAAGCGTTGGCGGGAGAACCCCGCTTGAGCTTATTGAGCAAGAAGCTTATCCTTTAGGACTAATTACTGATTGTTCATTGCTCATTGTTCATTGCTCACTGATAGGGCAAAAGGATGGCGGTGAGGTAATAGCTGATGGATTTCTTGAATGTTAAAAGTGGTTTTAAGCTTGGTGTCGGGAGTTTCGATGGCAGAATCCATTATTTTAATTACTGATTACTGATTATTTGCGAAGCGCGAAAAAGCGTTGGCGGGAGAACCCCGCTTGAGCTTATTGAGCAAGAAGCTTATCCTTTAGGACTAATTACTGATTGTTCATTGCTCATTGTTCATTGCTCACTGATTTGAGCCAGCTTTTTGGCTAATTGAGTATGCAGCTTGTGACTGGCTTTGTAGGCCAAGATATGAGCGGTTGGTAATTGACCCAACAGACTAAGATCTCCTACTAAATCTAATAGTTTATGACGGGCTGGTTCATTAGTAAATCTGAGGGGAGGATTGAGCCAGCCGTGATGGCTACAAACTAGAGCATTTTCCAGGTTTCCGCCTTTAATTAATCCTGCTTGCTGTAACTGTTCTATCTGTTCTGCAAAACCAAAAGTACGTGCTGGGGCAATTTCTGTAGCAAATTCCTGTTCAGCAGGACTCCAACTGTGCCACTGATTGCCGATCGCCTGATAGGGGAAATCAATGCCGTAGGTAAAGCGTGTTTGAGTTGCTGGCAAAGCTACCACAAAGCAGTCACCATCACGAATCCAAATTGGCTCTTGGGGCGTTATCGGCGCTTGAACAAACTTATTTTGGTGCGCTTGTATTCCTGCTTGGGCGATCGCCTCACACCAGTTTTGTGCTGAACCATCTAGTAAGGGTAATTCTTCTGCATCAATTTCGATGCGCGCATCATCGATACCAGATGCCACTAGAGAAGCCAAAAGATGTTCTACCGTTCTTACCTTGACATTTTTCACTACCAATTCCGTAGATAAAGTAGTTTGCCCCACCGCCTGAACTTGAGCAGGAATTATCGGGTTTTCTGACAAATCCACTCGTACAAAATAACGACCGTCTCCAGGCTTAGCGGGTAATACTTTTACGGTGGTATATATCCCAAAATGCAGCCCCACCCCCGACAACTCAAATGGTCTAACTATACTTGTCATCTGTTATTGAAGAAAGTAATTGGCACAAGCTTGCTGAGAAAATAGGTAGGATTGGATATTGGAAATTTTAAGATTATCGAGAATAAATATAATGTCTCAATCCATACTTATTTTATATGCTGTTTTATCAAAAAGATAGTTTTAACTTATATATACAACTTAAAATTTCTCCCCAATCCCAAATTGAATTTGATTACCCCCTTCATCATTAATTGCATAATCCACTCGGATTGGCCCCAAAGGAGACTGTATCCGAACACCCAAACCATAGCCAAAACCGCTACCTGGCAAATCTCTCTCAACAGAAGGACTTCCTGGCACGCTATCGTCAGAACCAATAGTTGTACCATAGTCAAAAAAGAGTGCGCCACCAACAATTTTAAAGATAGGGAAACGATATTCGGCTGTGGCCTGGAAAAAACTTTTACCACTGCCAACTTCTCCATCACCGTAACCCCTAATCGAATTACTACCACCCAAAATAAAAGCTTCGTAGGGGGGTAAATCACCAACAATTGTACCTGCTTGGAAGTTAAAAGCCAGCGCCTCGGTGTCACCACCAAAGGGAACAATATTGATCGGAAAGTATCGGCTGTAGTTAGCCCGAACACGATTAAAGAGAATTCCGTCAACAGGGATGGTTTGCTCTGTACCTAATCTTAAAACAGAACCTTTAGTTGGTTGTAAAGGATTATTACGGCGATCGCGCGTAGCGTTAAAACTGAGAGACAACAGATCGTCTGTTCCATCATCTCCCGCAGCTAGATTGAAACCCTCTTCCGACAATGGAGCTAGATCTCCATCACTATTCTTGACTTCGACCCTTTGATATCTAACCCCTGTGGATAATGTCCAATCTCTCCGCTTAAAGGGATCTGAGGGTATAGGACGAGAAAAGTTAATGCCCCCTCCTGTACGTACCACCCGTGGAGAATCACCGCCATTATCGGTATTAATATCCTCATCTCCGTTAAAAACCAACGAGATTGACCGACGACGGAAAGCATTTACAGTATAGGAGGTACGGCTTTCGCTGCCTGCAATCCAAGGATCGGTAAAGTTGACATCAAATAGCAAACTATCATCCCCCACCTGCACTTCTGTGCCTAAAGTCTGATTATTGCCACCAAAGTTTTTTTGCTGATAACTAGCTGTACCAAACAGCCCACTATCAGAACTAAAACCTGCCCCCGCAGCAACTGAGCCGTTACTGCCTTCAACCACATCAATATTGACTACCACCTTACTAGGATCTTTTCCTGGACTAAAAGAAAAACGAGCATCCTCAAAAATCCCTAAACCATAAATTCTCTGTAAGTCTTTTCCTGCCGTCTCACGATTAAAGACATCTCCTGGCTCTAGTTCTACTTCCCTAGTGACAATAAACTCACGAGTTTTACCCTTAATCGGCTCATCATTTTCATCAAAGTATCTAACCTTAATATCTTCAATGACGCCTTCCGCAACCACTAGGGTAACGTTTCCTTCTGGACTAACCTGGGGCGCACCGACAACTTGAGCTAGTTGATAACCATTCTGGCTATACCATTCATTGACTTTGATAATGCCCTGTTGAAGATCTCGAAGATTGAGAATCCGACCATAATTAGCGCCGAAAAACTGGTCGACTTTCTGAGCAGGTAAAACTCCGCTGCCTTCTTTTTGAGCAACTGTCTGAATATTGACATCTTTTAAAATAGGGTTTGGTTCTACATTGAAAGTAATTCTGACCCCCAGAGGAGTATCTCCTGGAGTTACTTCTACATTTTGAAAAAACCCAGTCGCGTAAACAGCGTTAACATCTTCTTGTAGTTGAGTTCTAGTAGTTGTTCTGCCTGGTTCTGTGGCAATAGTGGCATAAACAATATCTTTTAATTCTTCATTCGCGCCATCTACTACTACTTCTGCTACTAAAACACGAGGTTCGTTTGGAGATTGAGGCTGATCTGTGTTGCTTTCTCCTGCTGGAGGCTGAACTTGGGTATTTCCGTTGGGGTTAAATTCTGGCAGCTTGATATCAGGAGCGGTTTGAGCATCATTAGCAGACGGCAATTTTGGCTGGGGATTTTGGGCGAGCTTGACTGGCTCGATGTTGCGCAAAAGAAAAGCTCCGTTGTGAACCACAACTTTGTTGTCAATTTTACTTGACTGATGATAGACAGGGCTTTCGGCTCTACTAGGTGGAGTAAAACCACAAGTGAGAGTTGTAGCCAAGATTGTAAGTAAGGTAGGAGATAGACGCAATTTTTTCACTTCGATAAACACTTCCACACACCAGATAGAGAACTATGCGAGTAGACAATAGACAATTTTGAGACAATTTTGGTAATTATCTTGCTTTCGGTCGACCAATTTAACTCACGATCAGCTAATTTGAGCTAACTTAGCAAAATTATTGTTAACCAAAGTGGTAGAACTACCACTGAATAAGTTAAGTTTCGCTTTTCAGCTCTGAGTTGAGAAGATGATGACTGGAGTAACACTATACTTGCTTAGTAATTAATAAGCGATAGTTAGGTTCTCATCTGAGGCTGTTGACTTCGAAAGCATTTTAAGCGATCGCTAGCTAAGATCTTTTATTCTCAAAGCTCTTGGTCAACTACCAAAAAAGCATGACTATCTCCTGCAATCTAAGTTCCCTATTGTGTAAATTAATTAGGACTTACCTAGATTGAACTATTAAAGTCAAATAGTTGATAAAGTATAGATTGAAGTTAATGATTGGGAAAGTTTATAACTTTAACTGAGTTAAAACGCGCTGTTGAACTTCTTGATAGGCATTTTCTACTTGACCCAAATCCTTGCGGAAACGATCTTTATCCATGACCCTAGACTGAGGATCATTTTGCTTTTGATCCCAAAGACGGCAAGTATCAGGGCTGATTTCATCTGCTAACAGCAAATTTTGTTGGCGATCAATGCCAAATTCAAGTTTAAAATCCACCAAGGTAATCTTACATTTATCAAAAAAACTTTGGAGATTTTTGTTTATTTCTCGCGCCATTTTTTCGATTTCCGCTAATCTTTCTGGTGTAACTAAATCTAATAAAAATATGCGATCGCGAGTCAATAAAGGATCGCCTAATTCATCACTTTTGTAGTAATATTCCACCAAAGGCGTGGCTAATATTTTTCCCTCTGGTAATCCTGTTTGACGGCATAAGCTTCCTGCTGCAATGTTTCTTATTACTACTTCTATAGGTATAATTTCTACTGCTTTAACTCGCATTTGATTCGGCTCAGGACAATCAAGGTAGTGGGTAGGAATATCTTTTGACCCTAACCAAGCAAATAATGCTGCCGTGATTTGGCAATTGATCTCTCCTTTTCCTTTAATTTGCCCCCGCTTCTGGGCATTAAAAGCTGTTGCATCATCTTTATAGACAGTAAGCAATATTTCTGGATCTGCGGTGGCATAAAGAATTTTTGCCTTGCCTTCATATAGTTTTGCTGCTTGTGACATACTTCAGTGGTAGTAATGACTTTGATGATCGGTTAACCGTAATGATTAAGTTAAGAATAGGTTAATAAAATCTAAAAACCTTGTTAAGATAGAAAAAATAAAACCCTGTCTATCGTAGCGTTTGCTAGTAGCATTTAAAAAACCTTCTGATTAAGAGCAGCTAAGATCAGCAATTGTCAAAAATTGTTAAGCTAAAATTGGACATAACATAAATAAAGATAAATAAAGTGATTATTAATTGGTTTCAAAGTACACCCTCGAACTATGACAATTAATCAAAGTAAAAACGATTTTATTCATCCGCGACATTCGTACCACGGTAGAGTCAAGCCAGAAAACTTGGTATTCAATTCCAACTTGCAGGAGTTTGCCCAAAAAATCAGCTATATTTGCAACTTAGAAACTGCGGGTAAACTGCCTCCCGACGAAGCTTATAAGCGGATTAAATCCTTGTGGAAAGAGCTGAAAAAAAGTAAGAAGGAGTTGGGTATTGGGCGAGATAGTCAATGATGAGCCAACAACTGCGTTAAATTTTAGATTGTTCAAACCGCAATAGTGACTGCTATAACTAATAAGATTATTTATTATGGCTGACTATGTCTCGCTCCAAAGCTCTACAATCTTATATTTTGGTTCGTCTGTTGCTTGCCCCCTTAATGTTATTGACGATCGCCACGATTGTATTTTTACTGCTCAGGGCAACTCCAGGAGATCCAGCCGACGCGATTCTAGGCACTCGTGCGCCTGAAGCAGCTAAAGCAGCATTGCGATCGCAGTTAGGTTTAACTAATCCTCTTTGGCAACAATATCTAGACTATCTCAAAGATTTACTGAGCTTCAATTTAGGTAGCTCTCTTTCCAGTCGTGGCTTATCAGTTTGGTCAGTAATCCAAGAATATTTTCCTGCTACCGTTGAACTTTCTTTTTGCAGTATGGTAGTGGCGATCGTTGTGGGAGTTTTTACAGGAATAGTTTCCGCTTCCTCCTCGAATAAGTTTTTAGATGTCGGCGGTAGACTATTTGGGATTATCACCTATTCCCTACCTTTATTCTGGGTTGGCATGGTCTTACAATTAATTTTTGCCGTTAATCTCAATTGGTTTCCTTTGGGTACACGCTTTCCCGTCAGCGCGACAACTCCGCCAAATATTACAGGGCTATATCTGATTGATAGTTTACTGGCGGGAGATCTGGGAATGCTGCTTAACACGATACATTATTTAGCTTTGCCCAGTTTAACTTTAGGCTTGCTCCTGAGCGGGATTTTTGAGCGGATCGTGCGGGTAAACCTCAAACAAACTCTCCAGGCAGACTATGTAGAAGCAGCAAGAGCTAGAGGCATTGCCGAAAAACATATTTTGCTCAATCATGCTCTAAAAAATGCCCTAATTCCTCTGATTACGGTATTAGGTTTGACATTTGCTGCTCTACTTGGCGGTGCAGTGCTAACGGAAGTAACTTTCTCTTGGCCAGGGTTAGGCAATAGACTATATGAAGCAATCTCTTTGCGCGATTATCCTACTGTACAGGGAGTGATGGTATTTTTCGGTATCATTGTGGTATTAGCTAGTATTGCGATCGATATTATTAATGCCTATATCGATCCGAGAATTAGATACTAAATACTAAACAATAAACAATAAAAAATATGGCTCGTTTAAACATTCATAGTCTGTCAATGCAAATCAGTCGTATGTTTGAGCAAGGACAGTCTTTCTTTTGTGAGATTAAAGTGCAGGATTGGTTGAGAGAACGAAATCAAAATCCCGATGATTATGAAATTTCTTTTGTGGAAAAACCAGCACCACCAGGATCGGGATTGATTATTATGCGTGAAATCAAATTACGTCGTAAAGACGGCAAACCAGTTGAAGAGTGGATTCAAGAAGATATTAATAGCTACGCCTAACCAGCATCAACTCGATCAATTACATAACAAATTATTAGCCAGATACCTGCCGAGACAAAAATAGTTAACAACAGTTTGAGAATAAACAGCTTAATGTCTGATAAATCTTGACTATACTTATAAACTAGGGTGGAATCGATCGCTGCGGTGAAAAATCCTAAACCTTGCTTTAAATTTCTATTGGAAAATCTACTATTCATAATCAGTTATTAATAAACTTTAACATTTTAACTTCTTAGTCTTTCCAATTTTAAAGAGTAGTTAAAGATCTGCCCATTAGTAATCTTGCGGGCAAACTACGTTGTAGAAAACCATAATTTTAATGTGGCTTAAGAAAAAGGGTTAAATAGCTTAGTTATTATTAGTAATTAATTTTCTGTAGCAAAACCCAAATATCCTCTGGGGGTAATCATCCAGCCAGCATGATTACGAGTAGTAGTATTGCCGATAATCACAGTAGTGAGCATATCTATTGGTTGCTCCAGCATTTTCTCGATTGTAGTTAATATTACCTGTTCATCATCCCGATATGCCCCATGAACGATCGCCACGGGAGTATCTGCTTGACGATATTGGGCAAAAATTTCTTGGGCAGTAACAATTTGTTGAGTACGAGTTTGCGATCGCGGATTATATAAAACTGTAATAAAATCACCACTAGCTGCTGCGGTGAGTCGTTTTTGAATCATCTCCCAGGGAGTTAACAAATCGCTGAGGCTAATGGCACAAAAGTCGTGCATGAGAGGTGCGCCCACCCTAGAAGCTGCCGATTGCAAGGCAGAAATGCCAGGAAAGACTTGTACCTGAGGAGATTTTCCATTCCAACCTGTAGCCTGTAATTCTTCTAAAACCAAACCTGCCATCCCATAAATGCCACAGTCTCCAGAAGAAACCACGGCGACGGTTAAACCCCACTGAGCTAGTTCAATTGCTCGTTTTGCTCGCTGTTGTTCTTGGGTAATGGGGGAAGATTCGACTATCTGTTCTGGACGTTTGAGAGAGGCAATGAGGTCGATATAGAGACGATAGCCAATGACAACATCTGCTTCTGTAATGGCAGTCTTAGCAGCAGGAGTAATTTGATTTAGGTTACCAGGGCCAATCCCAACCAGGTATAGCTTTCCAGTTCTACCAATATATTCTTGATCGGTTTGAGCGATCGCTACGGTAACGGCTCCCGAGCGATCATCCGATTTGAAAATTTGTTTGGATACCAGCAAATTTTTGCCTGCTAAAATAGCGGCAGCTTCTGCCACACTGAAAGTTCCTACTTCTTGTTTTACTACCGCCGAAGGAGTAGGCACATCTACTTGATTTAATTGTTCCGCTGTGAAAGTTTTAAAAATTAAATTGCGTCTTTGACATATTTCCACAATTCCCGTCTCGTCGGCTTTTAAATCAATACTGGCAATTCCCGCGATCGCTTCCGTCGCCAAGTGATAAGTCTGACAGGTTTCATCAATTGCTTGCTCAATTAACTTTCTCGAAGTATTTCGCTCACAACCAAGCCCAATCCACAATACTTTGGGATGCCAGTGTACTACTGGCAAGTTATTTTGGGGGACAATTTTTCTTTTAGTCGGGCTGATCCAAATTCGTGCTTGAGGTTGAGCCTGTATTTGAGAGTCGGTAAAACCAAAATCAAAAGAATGTTGTGTTGGTAGATGTTCTCGCCACAACATGCAACCAGCTTCTTGAATTACCTCGATTCTTTCTTGTTTGGCAATTGCTGCCATTACACCCGTCCAATCACCTTCTCCCTTACGCCAGCCATAGATATACCCAAAAGTATCAATTGCTGGTAAAGATAGATTATGAGCTGCTCCCGTAATGATTGGAGTTGCGCCAATGCTCGTGGCGATCGCCTGAGTCAAAATATCTGCTCTACCTTGATGTCCACTGCAAAGACTAATCACATAATTTCCTCTGGCATCTATTACCACTACCGCAGGATCTTGAGCCTTGTGTTGCAAAAGGGGCGCAATCAACCGCACCACTGCCCCAGCAGCTAGACAGAAAACAAAGGCCTGGTGTTGTTCCCAGATTGTAGCCAGATGCTCCCTCAGAGAATTATCATAATGTTGAGCATCTGTGGAAAATTCAATTGAACTAGGCAACCACAGAGTAATATTTGGGTCTTGGGTCAAAGAGGCAATTGCTTGTGCTGTTTGTTGATTAGTTGCGATCGCAGCTATCGGGGCAAACTGTTCAAAACAAGAGTTATTCAAGATATTGTCATAATTAGAAGCAGATGGACATCAATAAATTTACCGCAAATCCTCTAACTTAATCAGAAATGTGTAATTTTAGTATATTCATATGTTTCAATTATTAACTTTTAAACTGGCAAGATAATACGTTGCCACTACTGCTTAACGCCTAAATCGGTATGAACTGTCTTATATTCCTCATAATTTACCCCCAGCAAACCAGCAAAAGTTCCCGCACCCCGATAGATAAATAGCAAAGCTTTGGCAACCTCTGTTTTACCCATAACGGAAGCGGGAATAAAATAGATAATACCAAGTAAAATCAAACCCAGCCCTTTAATCATCCTCGCCAACCTAATCTGAAAAGTAGGATAAAGCTCTTTTTCGACTAAGCTGTGAGTCCCCCAAGTGCGAAAACCGCGATTAAGAATCCATTTTAAATTAGTGCGCGAAGCAGGAATCCATTCATAAACGATCGCTTCATCTGCCCACACAATTTTATACCCAGCTTCATCTAAACTTAAAAAGAAATGCGAATCTTCCCCACCAGTCATGGCAAAACGGTTGTCAAATACAGGTTCGTACTGACGAATAATTTCCCCTTTGACCATGACGTTATTAGTAAATGCAACATGGCGTATTGCTCCAGTTTGGTAACGAGGAGTCTCAAAAAAACGTCCTTGTTTGATCCAGTTCGAAACATCGTCTTCTAAAAAGCGAGGAATGATTGGCCCTGTCACAACATCGGCTGCATATTTTTGTTGGGCTAGCAATAATTCTTCAAGCCAGCATGGTTCAGGAGTTTCATCATCATCAATAATTGCGACAAAATCTGCCGATCTACTCGCTAAACTAATAGATTTATTGCGGGCATAAGTAATACCTCTTTGTGGCTGGGTTGTAAATTTTAAAGACCAATTAAAATCTGCTTCTATAGACTGGCAAACTTGTTGAGCTACATTTTCCGTGTCATTGTCAACAACTATTACTTCTATCTCAGGACGATCTAGCCTAGCAAAAGTCAAATTATTAATTGCCTTAAGTAATCTTTTCAAGCCTTCGGGTCGCTTAAAAGTGATAATACAGATAGAAACAAGCATATTGATTTAAAATTTTTAGATTTTAATTGTAGCAATTTTAACTACAGTTTTACTTCGCGTCAGGTTAATTAAATGTTTTAATAAATAGTTTGGTTGACTTTTGGGGGTAATTAAGAACTTGCATTAAGCTAAATCCGTCTAGTCAAATTTAGCATGATTTTTTAATAAACTCAGGAAAGTAAAAGCTTCATCGAAATCGACAAGAATAGAAAAACATAGATATCATCAAAAGCTAATATGGTATTACTTAGTAGCCATAGTCTAAATAATTATTCAGATGAAATTTAGTTTTATAGTTGACTTTATTTTTCTAGCAGCAGGAATTATTATCTTCATTCCCTGTTTAGTGTTTTTTTTAGAATGTCTGGGGGCATTTATTTTATCTTCTCCTCGTCTGAATCTAGAAAATATTAATCCTCAAGAATCCTTCAAGGATATAGCTGGCACGTCACGACCTATAACTACAATTTTGATTCCTGCTCACAACGAAGCCGAGCAAATTATTAATGTTATTGAAGTTTTACAAACTCAGATAACCGAACAAGATCGAGTAATTGTCATTGCTGATAACTGTCACGATCTTACCGCTGAACTGGCTAGATCGACTGGAGTAGAAGTTTTAGAACGAGAGCATAAAACAGATCGGGGCAAAGGATATGCTTTAGATTATGCTATGCAGCAGATTCAAACTGATCCACCAGAAGTTCTAGTTATTCTTGATGGCGACTGTATTGTCGAACCCGATACGATTAAAAATATTACAAGTAGCGCGATCGCTACAGGCAGACCAGTACAGGCGACCTATTTAATGGAGCAGCCCGATCATCCTAGCCTGAAAGATAATATTTCCATGTTTTCGATCAAAGTTAAAAATCAAGTACGTCTGTTGGGTTTAAATCGTCTGGGCTGGCATAGCCTTCTAACAGGTTCGGGGATGGCGTTTCCTTGGTCACTAATTAATCAGGTTTCTTTAGCTGGTAGCAAAACTACCGACGATATGCAGCTCACGGTTGACCTGGTTTTAGCTGGCTCTACCCCTGTTTTTTGTGAAAATGCTCGAGTTATGGGTCGTTTGATGAAAGATCGAGACGCTCAAAGTCAGCGATCGCGCTGGGAACACGGGCATTTAGAAATGATTGGGCAAGAAGTACCTCGGCTACTGAAGGCATTTCTCACAACCAAGAATTGGGCTGCTTTAGGATTAGCTTTAGATATTTTGATTCCTCCTTTATCCTTGCTAGTCATGACTTGGATAGCAAGTATGATAGTTGTTTGGTTGGTGATCATCTTTACGGATGTTTCTGTTGTTCCCGCTGTTATTGTGACAATTGCTGGAGGCTTCTTGCTCACGGGTGTATTGTTAGCCTGGGTCAAGTTTGGACGTACTGATCTGCCTTTTAAAAATTTAATTGCTATTCCTTTTTATATTTTGGGCAAAATTCCTATCTATCTCAATTTTTTAGTCAAACCTCAAAGCAGATGGTTAAAAACAGAAAGAGATTTACCCAATAATCATTGAATATTGCTGTTAGGTTGCTTCGTTGTCTATTTTTAGTTCATGCCGATAGCAAATGCGCTTCAACAGCGATCGCCAAAACTGACTGTAAGTTAGCCATTATGGAACGTAAAAACTTTCTCTTTGCCGTACAACAAACTCCCATGTTTGCTTTAGAAATAATGCGCAGCTATAGCGATCGCATTCGTCGTTTAAGAGAATCTGTAACCAGCGAATAATGAAAGTGTTTTGAGTAGCAAAATAGTGCAAACAATCTCTTCGAAACCAGAAAAAAGCTATAAGCTAATAACTACGACCGATTGATGACGAGAGAGGCTTTCTTGCCGAAAGCATCTCTAATAAATAATAAGATCGACAATCCATCTGTAGGTGGAGCAAAACTTATTACTTTAGGGGGTGCTGGCAAAGTTAAGGGAAAGTCTAGCCTAGTAATTAACACATTCCTCTAAACAACGATACGAGTTAATTATTAAACTAGGCGAGGAAATAAATAATTATGTTTGCTAACGAACTTGCTCTGAACTTATACCAACTAGCGCAGTATTCAATAATTGAAAGAGATTTAATGCCAGAAGAATCTTCCGTTCTTTTTTCTGGTCCCAAATTCCTGGTAGCATTACTGGCTGGGATATTAATGGCATTTGCCTTTCAATTGTTATTGACAAATTTCACAGTTGCTGTCGGAATTCCAATTCTAGCTAGTGGCGATGACGACGATGATGATGATGATGACCAACCAGATACTTTAGGCGGAAAAGTTCGTAAAACTGAAGCAAAAATTGGGCTTTGGGCATTAATTACTGGCAGTATTGCCTTGTTCGCTGCTTCCTATTTAGCAGTCAAATTGAGTTTGATTGAAAGTCCCCTACTAGGCGTAATTATTGGAATAGTGATCTGGGCTGCCTATTTTTCGGTGATTATGTGGATAGGTTCATCGGCAGTAGGTTCTTTAATTGGTTCTTTAGTTAGTACTGCAACCTCTGGCTTACAAGGGCTGATGGGGACAGCAACTGGTGCGATTGGGGCTAATATTGCCAGAAAAAGTGCGATCGCCACAGCCGAAGATATTACTGCTGCCGTGCGTGAAGAATTAACTTCTGGTTTAACTCCTGAAAAACTCAATCAGACTTTAGCGACTTCTTTAAGTTCTCTACAGTTACCTTCATTAAATCTTCCCGAAATTCGCTCTCAATTTGAACAGTTACTAGGTGATGTAGATTTAGAATCTCTCGGCGATATGCCTGATGGCATAGCTTCGCAACGCGATTTGCTCAACAATATCAACCGTGAGACTTTGATAGATTTTCTAGGCAGTCGTACCAACTTATCTAAAACAGATCTCAACCGCGTTGGTGAGCAACTAGAAGGTGTTTGGCAACAAGTTCTTAATCGCCAAAATCCCACTGAAAAAATTATCACTTTAATCAAGGAAACCAACCCAGAAGAGCTAAACACAGAAAAACTCAACGAACAAATCCAAGAATTAGTTGCAGTAGGAACTTCAGGCAACGGCAAAAGTAATGGCATAGTCAGACAAGCTGTTCAAACAGGCGTTGGCAGGGCTATACCAGCCGTCATGGAGAGAGTTAACCTTTCTGATGTGGATATCGACAAAATCACTAGCCAATTACAACAGCTTAAAGGTAAAGCTCAACAAGTAGATGTCGAGCAGATCACTCATAAGCTAAAAGAGTTGAGAGATAAAGCCACCGAAAAAGTCACAGAAATAGCTCCTGTCTCATCTTCTCAGACGATTCAAGCTGACATCGAAGATTACATCCTCAATTCCATGCCTTGGCAATTTAGCCGTCGCAATCTGATCGATGAATTCAAAGAAGTTATCTACGATCCTAATGCCAATGCTGGCAGCGTTAGCCAACAATTGTCAGAACTCAATAAAGAGTACTTTGTTTATTTACTGAAACGACGTGGTGATCTTAGTCCCCAGAGAATTGGCCAGATTGCTAAAGAGATGGAACAGATACGCACAGAAGTCTTAGAAACTGTGCAAAATGCCGACAGCGAAGAAACATCTCAAGATCTGCGTGGCAGAATTGAAAATTACCTCCGTTCGACTGGGAAAGAAGAACTTAATCCTGACGCGATTGGACAGGATTTCTCTACTCTACTCGAAGATCCCAACGCAGGATTGGAAGAGCTACAAAAACGCTTCTCTCAATTTGATCGCGATACTCTGGTGCAACTACTCAACCAAAGAGACGACATTAATGAGGAAGAAGCTAATAATATCGTCGGTCAACTTGAGCATACCCGCGATCGCGTTTTAAATCGAGCCAGAGAATTGCAAGAACAAGCTCAGGCAAAGGCTCAAGAAGTAAGACAAAGAGTAGAAGACTATCTGCGTAATACGCAAAAAGAAGAACTAAATCCCGATGCGATTGAACGGGAATTACAGACGCTGCTAGAAGATCCACAAGCAGGATTTAAAGCTTTACAGACGCGAGTATCACAGTTTGATCGCGATACTCTAGTACAGCTATTATCACAACGAGAAGATTTGAGCGAAGAACAAATCAATCAAATTATCGATCGCGCTGAATCTGTACGAGATCGTATTTTGCAAGCACCACAGCAGGTAGCTGAGCAAGCTAAACAACGTTCCCAAGCAACCATCGACTCGATTAGCGAATATCTGCGTAACACTAATCTAGAAGAGCTTAATCCTGAAGGAATTCAGCAAGATTTAACTAAATTGCTGGATAATCCCAAGGAAGGAGCTTTAGCCTTGCGCGATCGCTTGTCTCAAGTAGATCGGGAAACTTTGGTGAAATTGCTGTCTCAGCGGGAAGACTTGAGCGAAGAACAAGTTAATCAAACTATCGACCAAGTAGAAGAGGCAATTCAAAATATTGTTCGTGCGCCACAACGTTTGGCAAAACGAGCCACCAAAAAGGTCTTGGACTTTGAAGCTAATCTGGAAAACTATCTGCGCAATACTGATAAAGAAGAACTTAATCCTGAAGGAATCAAGCGCGATCTGCAAATCTTACTACAAGATCCCCGTGCAGGAATGGGTACTTTGCTAGAACGAGTTTCTCAGTTTGATCGCGAAACTTTGGTTGCGGTACTCTCTCAACGAGAAGACATATCCGAAGAAGAAGCCAATCAAATTGTCGATCGCATTGTATCCGTGCGTGACTCAATCCAAGAGCAATTTCAGCAGATTCAACAGAAGATGCAGTCTGTACTTGACAGTATTTTCGGTAAAGTTCGAGACTATCTCAATTCCCTCGAACGTCCCGAACTTAACTATGAAGGGATTAAGCAAGATTTTGCCCAAGTATTTGACGATCCTAAAGTAGGATTTGAAGCCCTGCGCGATCGCTTAGGTGAATTTGATCGTGATACTCTAGTTGCCGTTTTAAGCTCCCGCGAAGACATTTCCGAAGAGCAAGCCAATCAGATTGTTAATCGCATTGAAGAAGCACGGGATAATGTACTGCATCAAGCCGAACGTATCCAGCAAGAAACCCAAAAACGCCTGAACGCTATTAAAGCAGAAGCGAAAAGACAAGCCAAAGATACCAGAAAAGCTGTTACCGATGCAGCCTGGTGGTTATTTGGTGCTTCTTTCACCTCTTTAGTTGCTAGCGCGATCGCTGGGTTTGTGGCTGTTAGTTATTAAATAAACTACCAATTGTCAGGGAAAAAATTGTCTACTCCAGCAGATCCAGAAAATATTTTAGCCGAGTTAGTTAAAGCGATCGCCAATACTTTAGAGGTCGATCGCTGTTTTCTTTATGTTCGTGACCCTCAAACCCGTCTAGGTCGACCAGCTTTTTGTAATTGTCGTAATCCTCAAATTACTGATGTTAGCAGTAACCAATGGAAAGTGGAGACAGAATTAGAAGCTCAAGATCCTTTGTTTGCCGCAGCTTTGAATTGTCAAGCTACGGTATACGTAGAAGATGTAGAAACTGCTTCCCCCAAGGTGGTCAACCGTGAGTTTGAAGCCCGTGAATTTGGACATCGAGCTTTAATTCATGCTCATCTTTGTGCAGAAGGAAAGCTGTGGGGAATTTTGCAACCCTGTATGTTTGAGCGTCCTCGACATTGGACAACAACAAATCGAGAATTTATGGAGATGATGGTAATTCAAATGACCCCCTTAGTTCAACAATACGTACAAAAAAATCTCAAAAATATTAGTGGTGTAGGAAAATAAACATGATCGTAAACATGAAAGCGGACGGCTGGGAAATTATTTATCATCGCGCCCATGCTCTACTCGCAGCCCAAATCGCGGCACATTGGAATCAAGCGGATTCACCTCTACGCATTACCGATACTATTGCTGCTATTTCTCATCATGACGATCTAGAAAAGGAATGGGAAGAAGATATGTTAAGCGAGGCTGGTGCGCCCAAAGATTTTACTTTAGAAGGACAAACATCGGTGGAGAAGCTAAATAAGCATATTGATGAAGCGTTATATCGCGGACGTTGGGTCGCTTTATTAACTTCAATGCACACCTGTTTTTTAAATCAAGGTAGCGATTCCGAAGATATTGCTCAATTTGTCAAGGAACAAGAAAGGTTACAAAAACTGTGGCGCAAAGAATTAGGCGTAACCCAAAAAGAAGCCAATTCTGACTACCAGTTTATGAAATGGTGCGATCGCCTGTCTCTAATTTTATGTCAGCAGCAAATTCCCGATAATAACCGTAAGCTAGAAATAAACGATGGTCCTGATGGTCAAAAATACTATATTGCTAAGTCTGATGAGAACTCATTAACAGTTACTCCTTGGTGTTTTACTGAATATAAGGTCAAATTTTATGTAGAGACATCTCATCTATCTCAGGTTGAGTTTAAGGACAACACTGAAATAATAGAAGCATTAAAGAATGCACCGCGTAAATACCAAGAGTGGATCTTCGAGAAAAAGTAAATAGATAACCCGATCAGATCGCCTCACACAGATGCAACGCCTGG
Source organism: Pleurocapsa sp. CCALA 161 (assembly GCF_003003995.1). Taxonomy (GTDB): domain Bacteria; phylum Cyanobacteriota; class Cyanobacteriia; order Cyanobacteriales; family Xenococcaceae; genus Waterburya. Next base: position 21,279 of record NZ_PVWF01000043.1, read on the forward strand.
AGAATCGATCTGATCATCTTAACCACCACCTCCACAACCGCCTCCGCAACCGCCTCCGCAACCACCTCCGCAACCACCTCCGCAACCACCAAAACTATCAGAACCACTACTGCTAGTTTTACGGGATTTTGATTTTGATTTTGATTCAGGTTGAAGATCAACTGTAGTAGATAAACTGGAAATAATAAAAATAATGACCGAAAGTAAGATCATCAAGGCAACAAAAACTAAGAAAAATGTTGAATTTTTAGCAGATGAATGATTAATTGGACTTAAGTTTAAAAAATTACCTAAAAAAGTAACTTTGATCAGTGAAGCTTCTCCTGGCAATAAAGACCGAAGAGAATTAAATTTAATTGTGCGATCACCTATTAAACTAGTATTAAAATCCCCTCCAATACTATAGTAATTTCTGACTTTGCCTACTAAAGATTCAGGTAGATTAACTACGATTTCTGCATTATTGATTGGTGCATCTCTTTTGGGAAAAATTGCTTTCCAGTTTAGTTGATCTGCTCCATAATTATTGATAGTTGCGCCAATGGCACGATATTTTAAAATAAAAGTATGAGTATCTAGATCATTTAAATATTCTTGCCACTTAATCCAAAAGCGATCGCCTTCAGTAGCAGTTTCTATTGGTAAAAGATGGTCATTTTCAAATACTTGAACATCTTTAATTTCTTTAACCCGATCTAACTTGATAAATCGATAATGTTCAGGAGAATGTTGTTCATTAAAAACATATTTTTGTGTTTCTGTTACTAATAAATCGCCGTTATCTTGAAGATCGAGATTAACATTTAAAAAGTCCCAGTAAAAAGGATAATCGTTGGCAAATCCAGGTAATGCAACCCCAAAAAGTATCAATAGCCCCAAAAATATTGAAATAATTGCTGTGGCTTGTTTACTAAATACAAAATCAATCTTCTTGGTAATACTTGCCAAAGATAGATGTGGTTTGGCAATAATCCAATTTTCTTCTGTATTAACTCGCTTAAAAATTAAATCTTTACCAAAACGATTTTCTGGAGATGACCAAATATCTTCAGGTGGCTGATGATCAAAAATATTCGTATAACTAACTAAAGTTTGATGATATGAATCATGATATTTAATCTGTTCTAATTTGCCTCCTTGTGTAGGCTGATGATGTAAAGGTTGTCCCAAGACATTCGGACAAAATTCATCCCAATAGGAATGAGTATAGGTAAGATGTAAATGCCAAACTTGGTCTACTTGTTCTGATGGTGTAACCATATGTCCTGCAACTACCGCCAAGAAAACAAATTTTCGATATTCTTGGATAACCCGATTAGTATACTCAATGTCCCAGCCATTTTCCTTGGCTAAACGTTGACTAAAAGCAAAATTAGTACCAGGTTGATCAAAAGAGAAGGCTTCAATTTTGGTTAAAAGTTGCTGTTCGACATTCACAACATTCATGTCATTTATTTGTACTTGTAAATATTATTTCATCATAATACAATCTTAATTCAGGTTAGCAGTAGCAGGATAACGTTGTAATACCTGTTTGAGATATTGTCCCGTATAAGATTTGGGGTTCTTTGCCACCTCCTCTGGTGTACCCGTAGCAATGATTTGACCTCCTTGGTCGCCCCCTTCAGGCCCTAGATCGATAATCCAGTCAGAACAGCGAATCACGTCCAAATTATGCTCAATGACAATCAAGGAATTACCTTTATCTACTAGACGTTGTAAAACGTTTAACAGATGATGAACATCATAGAATGACAAGCCTGTAGTTGGTTCATCAATTAAATAAAGGGTTTTTCCTGTGGCGCGACGCGATAATTCTGAGGCTAGCTTCACCCGCTGTGCCTCTCCTCCAGAAAGAGTTGGTGCTGGCTGTCCTAGCTTGATATAGCCCAAACCAACATCCACTAAAGTTTGTAGTTTACTAGCAGCGCGGGGAATGTTTTGAAAATTCTCTAACGCTTCTTCCACCGTCATATCTAAAACATCGGCGATTGAATAGTTTTTATACTTGACCTGCAAAGTTTCACGGTTGTATCTTGCTCCTTTACAAACATCGCACTGAACATAAACATCAGGCAAGAAATTCATTTCAATGACGTTCACTCCCTGACCGCTACAGGCTTCACAACGCCCGCCCTTGACGTTAAAAGAAAATCTGCCCGCTTTATAGCCTCTAGCTTTAGCTTCAATAGTTTCGGTGAATACAGTGCGAATGGCATCAAATACTCCTGTATAGGTGGCGGCATTAGAACGAGGAGTGCGACCAATGGGAGATTGATCGATAGTAATTACTTTATCAATTGCCTGTAAACCCTGAACCTCACCAAGCTGTTTGGGAAAAGGAACTTTTTTGTTGAGATGATGCTTTAAAGCAGGATGTAATAGTTCATTAACTAGGGTAGACTTCCCTGAGCCTGATACTCCCGTGATACAGACAAAATTACCCAAAGGAATTTCAACATCAAGATGCTGTAGGTTATTTTGATAGCAGTCTTTGAGAGTAATGCCCACGGCTTTTCCCTTTCTTCTGGTGTCTGGAGTAGCAATTAGCTTTCTACCAGATAAATATGCCCCTGTCAGCGAAGCTTCAGACTTAATTAGATCGTCAAGATCTCCCTGAACTACAATGTTGCCCCCATGGACTCCTGCTTTTGGCCCAATATCTACTAAACTATCCGCAGCTCGAATAGTATCTTCGTCATGTTCCACGACAATCAAGGTGTTACCCAAATCTCTTAGTCTTCTGAGCGTACCGAGTAGTTTTTCATTATCCCGCTGATGCAAACCGATACTTGGTTCATCCAATACATAAAGTACTCCCGTTAATCCTGCACCGATCTGGGTAGCCAGACGAATTCGCTGCGCTTCTCCACCTGAAAGGGTCATAGCAGCGCGGTCTAGGGTAAGGTAATCTAATCCTACATCCAACAAAAACTGTAGCCGTGAGCGAATTTCTTTAAGGGCTAATTCGCCAATTAATGCCTGACGATTGGTTAGCTGAAGATGGTTTACTCGCTCCAAACATTCCCGAATGGGTACTCCTGCTAAATCATTAATGCGATACTGTCCCAAGCTGACGGATAAAGAAGCTGGCTTAAGACGCTGACCATTACAGGTGTCACAAGGTTGATCGATTAAGTACTGCTCTAACTTGGTTTTGAGCGCATCAGAGTTAGTTTCTTGATAGTTGCGCTGTAGCATTTTTAATGCGCCCGAATAGTGGCGATGATAACCTTTGGGCTGTCCGCCACGGCTATCGGACTGGAAGTAAACTGCTTCTGATGCGCCATGAAGAATTACATCTTGCTGTTCTAAAGTTAGATCAGACCACTTAGTTTGAATCTCAAAGCCAAAAGCCTGTCCCACACCATGTAACAAAGAAAGATAGTAAGAATTATCTTTATCCGACCAAGGCGCGATCGCACTATATACTGGTTGTTGGGGATCGGGAACTACTAATTCAGCCGAGAAAGTGCGATGACTTCCTAAGCCGTGACAGTCAGGACAAGCACCGTAGGGAGAATTAAAAGAAAATAAACGGGGAGATAGTTCTTCAATCACAGCACCATGTTCGGGACAGGCAAAATTCTCGGAAAAAGTGATGCTGTCTGGCTTTTGCTGAGTATCAGCAGCGGGAATAATTTCAATTTCGGCGATGCCATCGGATAGTTTTAAACAAGTGCCTAAAGAATCTGCCAGACGCTCTTGAATGCCTGGTTTTTTAACTAAGCGATCTACTACCACATCAAGGTCATGTTTGTGGTTTTTATCTAAATCAATATTGTCATCTAGTTGGAATACTTTACCGTCAACTCGAACCCTGACAAAACCTTGAGTTGCCAAACTGGAAAGCAACTGTTTGTGAGTGCCTTTTTTACTACGTACCACAGGAGCAAGCACCATAAATTTAGTCTGATCGGGCAGTTCCATAATGCGATCGCACATTTCATCAATTGTCTGCGGTATGATTGAGCGATCGCACTTAGGACAGTGAGGTTCTCCTGCCCGACCAAATAGTAATCTTAGATAATCATAAATTTCCGTCACAGTACCCACTGTTGAACGCGGATTATGAGAAGTAGACTTTTGATCGATAGAAATAGCTGGACTCAAGCCTTCAATCGCATCGACATCAGGCTTGTCTAACTGACCTAAAAACTGACGAGCGTATGCACTGAGAGATTCTACATACCTTCTTTGTCCTTCCGCAAAAATCGTATCAAACGCTAGAGAAGATTTGCCCGAACCAGAAACACCAGTAAAGACAATCAGTTTATTGCGAGGTAACTCTAGATCAATATTTTTTAAATTATGCTGTCTAGCACCTTTGATACGAATCATATTTTCTTCAATAGAAGCAGGTTTAACCTCGATATTATTACCGTTATCTTGAATACCATTGCTGGAAGAAGACATACAAACAGGGCTTAGTAGTGCTTAATAGTTCTTAATTATCTTAACGTTATTTTGTCTTGTTAAAATCAGCGTCTGTTAGGAAATTTATTTTGTACGACTACTTATTGTGGCGTTGAACTTGTGGTTGCTATTACCAACATTTTTAGGCGAGCTGGTTTCATATTAATAAATTCTAGGATTAACTACTAGAAATAAAAACTTTTTTTGACCTATTAACAGTAATTTATCCTAGCTTAAAATAAACAAACAAACTTTTCATCTAAAGTTTACCTAATAACTTTATAGGTAAGTAATTATAGTAAGTAATCAATCTTCATTACGAGTCAAATAGTTATTTTTTAAATAATTTTACTGATCCAAACAAAAACTTTAATTAAATATTTTTTATTACTATGATTGAACTTTTATATTTAGCATCTCAAATTCAATGTGGTGCAGGTGGCAGCTTTTTAAATATTCAAGTTGATGTTTATCATCAAGAACAGTTAGTTAAAACAATGAAGGTTAATGAACGAGCCTTAATACCTGTTGGCTCTGTCAACGACTTAGATTTTCAGTATACAATCATTGATAATAACACTCGATGCAATTTACGCACTCCTACGGAAATGGCGTTAACACCTGATAGTCAACTACCCAACATAGCTGGAGTTTATGAACAGGATTCTGTCAAAACTTTACTTAGTGGTTTAAACAATTACGAAGAATTATTTTTAGTTGAGTTGGGGACAACCGATCGCAACAGTCCTGCTTTTGATATGCAAGATGTTATCTTAAAAGTAGATAATAATCCCACTTCAGTCACCATATATCCAGACTAATACTTGATTAATATTTAGATTTTACATACTCGATCGCCATAGTGCGATCGCTAATTTGGTGATCCAGAGTTTTATTTAAAATATCATCTAAAATCTGTTTATATAATGGCCCTGGTTTAAAACCCAGGGTTTTTAAATCGTTACCATTTAATAATGGTTTTACTTGAGATAAATTAGTTAAATACAGCCAAATTCGACGACGATTCTTGAGCTTACTTTTGGCTGCAAATAAAATTAATTGTAAAAACTTATAAGGATATAATAGCTGATAAATTTGACTATTAAGCTGAGTTTTGGCTAGCCGACCTGCTAGTCGTGTTTCCCATATTTCTAGCTGTTCTAATCGCTGGAGACTATCTTTAGGTAATTGTAGATTTTCTGCCACTATTATTCTAGACTTAGGAGATAGATGAGCAATCAAGGTTTCTAATCTAATTAACCAATGCTCGCTCGCTTTTGGTTCAAATAAAATCAACCACTTAGAAACTAAGTGTAGTTCTCGATTTAAAGTGGGAGTTAAACTTAAATCTCGATCTAAACAGGTTAATGCATTGAGTTGGTCGAGCAGCTTAAGGGCTGGCTGCCAATAATTAGACTGGAGAATATACTTCAATTCCGCCCTCAGTCTAGTAGTTAAAGCGGGAGTTTGGCGATTTTCGTTGCGATCAGCTTCGCTAAGTCTTAACTGATCGTATATTTGATTATCAATGGCATAGCGAATATATTCTTCTGTCTGGGGTTCAATCGTAAAACCAAGACGCACAGCAAATCTGACGGCGCGATAAATTCTAGTGGGATCTTCAATAAAGCTATTGGCGTGAAGTACTCGAATCTGACGCGATCGCAAATCTAGTAAACCACCAAAAAAGTCTAATAAATCTCCTTTACGGGAATATTCACCTCGTTTAGGGGGAGTTAGGCGCACTGCTAAAGCATTAATCGTAAAATCTCGGCGGTATAAGTCCTGACGAATGGAACTAGCCTCAACCTGAGGGTTAGCTGCGGGATAGGGGTAAAATTCAGTACGAGCGGTAGCAATATCCATTAAAAGATTGCCCAAAACTGGATCTTGATGCCAAGTCAAAGCTGCGGTTTGAAACTCTCCATGAATTGTCACCTTGACTTGGGGATACATCTGCTCAATTACCGAGGCTAATTCCACTCCTGCTTGAGCATCCATGGAACGATGATAACCATCCACCACTAGATCGATATCCTGCAACAATAAAGATTCCCAGTCGCTAGTGAGTAGAACATCGCGCACACCACCGCCAACTAGATAAAGATTCCAGCCTCGTTCTTGGGCAGAGAAAGTAACTTGCTGGAGTAGTTGCCAAATAGAAGGTTCTAGGCGATTTTGCAGAGTAGACAAAAAATGAGAGGTGAGGCTTTTCTGCTCAGGATTCCTTGGGTTTTGAGGGGTCTGATCGTGAAGCTGACGTAACACATCAGTGCGAGTGACAATTCCAATTAACTCTCCCGCTTCAATTACCGGTAGTCTCCCTATATCATAAGTCACCATCACTGATTGTATTTCAGGCAAGGGGGTATCAGGTGCAATGGTTCTGAGGTTGCGACTCATGTAGCCTTTAACGGGAGAACGATCAAAGCCGTGATGAATCGCTAAATCTAGATCCCGACGGGAGATAATGCCCACTAGGCGATCGCTTTCATCTACTACCGACAGCCCAGAATGACCATAGCGTAATAAAGTTCTTTGCGCTTCTTTAATCGTTGTGTCAGGGCGAATTGTCCTCACAGGAGAAGACATTAAATCTCTGGCGGTAGGGGGTTGAGGAATTTGATTAATTAGTTGAGTTAATAACTCCTTAAAAATCTGCTGAGGCTCATCTGTGGTCATAGACATAGAAGCAGCTTGAGCGTGACCACCACCACCAAAAGGCGTAAATAGTTCATTGAGATTCGTTTCTGTCAAACGCGATCGCCCAATCACCACTAGCTTTTGACCCTTGCTCTTTTGATATTGATGACCTAGCAAGATCGCGTCGCTTTCCGTTAGCTCAATTAGCCTGGCTGTTAGCGTAGACAAACCATGGACAAACTTATCTGTCTGCAACAAGACGGAGGCAACTGTATAACCCTGAACATCAGTACGCTGTAAATTATGGAGAGCATCTTTCAACAATTCCTGAAGCTGATGGTTTAACCCAGGCTCATTATATTCAGCAATCATGGCAATATTAGCTGACTGTTCCAGTAACCAGGCGATCGCTTTGGCATCACGAGGAGTTGTCTGTTCAAAAGTCAACGACCCTGTATCCACATAAATCCCTAAAGCTATTGCTGTCGCTTCAAAAGGAGACAGGGTAATCTGTTGCTGCTGTAATAGCTCGACAATGTAGGTGGTAATTGCGCCTACCGCTTCGGCATGTAATTCTGTCACCGCAATATCTGAGGTGACATCTAAATGATGATCGAATACTTCAATCCGCTGCACAGTAGGCAAATTTAACCATGCTGCTGCTGTTCCCAGGCGATCGCTTTTTTGAGTATCAACGATATAGATAGTCGCGATCGTTTCTGGATAAATACTCCGCATCTCGGCAAAGTCAAACTCATCTCGATATAGTGCCAAAAATTTCTTCACCGCAGGATGTGCGCCACCAGTTAGCACGATCTTGGCTCTTTTGAGCAGAGATAAACCAATTGCTGACCCCAAGGCATCGAAATCGACGGTTTGATGGCAGAGAATTATATCCATTTGAGTTTTTCCTCATGGGCAAGGATAAGTAGCTTTCAGTTTAAACTTTATTGATGCCTTAATAAAATAAGGGTAAATTGGCGATCGCCAATTTACCCCGAAGAACTAAGCCTTATTTCTATTGGCTAACAGCTAATAGCTTTACTTCTTTACCTTGTTTCCATTACGTTAGTTAAACGCTCAATTGCCCCAGTAAGTCTTTCCTGAGCAACCAGAGTCGCATCAACTGTTTCTTCTTCTGCTATAGCCTCTTGACGAATTAGACGTTTTTTAGCTTTCTCAAATGCTTGCACCAGTACATAAATACAAAACGCAATCACTAAAAAGTTGAGAACTGCCGCTAAAAATAAACCATATTGAACTCCTCCAGCAGATAGTTCAGCTAATCTTTTGACTCCAGCAGCCTTCATTGCGGGATTTAAGATTACAGGCGTAATAATATCGGCGACTAACGAATCAACAATTTTGCTGAATGCAGCACCGATAATTACGGCAACTGCTAAATCAATCACATTACCACGCATAATAAAGTCGCGAAAGCCAGATAAAAATCCGCCTGCTGCTTCTGTTCCTCTTCTAACCATGATTCTATAATCCTACTAAATTTAAAAGTTTTCTTATTTTTGTTTTTGTCGACTTAAAAATTATAAGTGTTTTGTATTGGAAGACAAATTTAAATTTCATAAAGAATTTACGTCAAATGTATCAAAGTAGTAACTATTCTGATGAAGAATCTAAATTTTCTAACTGTTGCCAGCATAAATATAACGCCCGAGGAACATGAAAACAGCCCTTCCATTTTCCACCTTTAAGATTTAGTAATAATTCTCCTCGACAGTTTAAATAGCCAAACCATTCACCATATTCAGAATCGGAAAAATGATTCCAAGTGTAGTTATGAACTTGCTCAAACCACTCTAAACATTCTGCTCTGCCAGTCAGATTAAAACCCATTAGTAATGCTACTAAAGTTTCCAAGTGTACCCACCACAATTTTTGATCCCACTCTAGTTGCTGGAGAGGATGTCCTTGTGCATCCATCAAATAATAAATACCCTGATATTCTTGATCCCAACCAAACTCTAAAGTACTAATCACCACATCAACTGCCTGATTGATTAAATCCAAATCTTGGCGACGATGGGCAATATCCATCACAAACCACATCGCTTCAATACCATGACCAGGATTAATTAATCTACCGTCAAAACAATCTAGATGTTCGCCTTCAGGGGTAACATTTTCATACATTAATCCTGTTTCAAGATCGCGAAAATCCTGCATCACTTCTTGCACTGTGCGCTCAAGAATTGCCTCGAACTCACTATCTCCAAGTAGCCAATCCATTTCTAAAGAAAGATTTGCTAAGATCATTGGTATGGCTAAACTTTTTAGCGATCGCGTTCCTGGATAAGCTTTATTATATTTACCCTTGGGATTATGCTGACGACGCAACACGTTATTGTATGCTTGCAAAGCAATCTCTTGTGCCGACTCATCCCCCGAAGCTAAGGCATATTGACTAAAAGCCATCGCGGCAAAACAATCAGAAAATATATTATAAGGCTGCACCAAAGGCTTTCCTTGGCGGTCTAGCGCAAAATACCAGTTACCTTCTTCATCTCGACCATATTTTGCCAAAAACTCAGCACCATGACGGGCAATATCGAGCCATTGGGATCTTTTTTCCAGACGATTGTAAAACATGGAATAAGTCCATACCTGGCGGTTTTGTAGCCAGATGAACTTATCGCTATCATAGACATTTCCTGCTCGATCTAAACAGGTAAAATATCCTCCATATTGGCGATCGAGTGAATGCTTTGACCAAAAGGGCAAAACATTATCAAGTAGGGTGCTTTTATATAGTTCAGCTAGTCTCTTAAATTGCTTCATCAGATTTTCAAGATAAACTTTTTCTTGTTTTTTTTGAACTTTGAACTTAGAGTCTCAAGCTAGAAACTATAGCCATACAAAGTTAGATTAGGACAAGTTCAGTTAACTGTTCGTAGGTAGTAGGTAGTAGGTAGTACGGTCACGTTTTTTGTAGGTCGCGTTTTGGGTAAGAATCTTCTTACCCAAAAGCCGACCGTATGAAGCTTCACGTTGTACCCTTGTGGTATACAAAAAAGCTGACCTAGATAGTAGGTAGTAAATGTCTTAACTTGAGTACGTATTGCTCTAGTTAATTTGCCAGAAAACAGATTAGAAATTTTTATTAAGTAACAACTTATCGGCAACATGTGCAAAAAGGTTGATGTTAATCTATAAAAAGCGCCAAAAGCTATTGTTTAATCAAAGACAGGCTCGAATACGGGTTGTCATACCAAAGCTTTTTGTAGCCTTCGATTATCCATGATCATGATATTGCATTTCTTGCTACTGAAGGTTATGTGATTGTTCAGCTACTATCGCGATGATTCCTAAGTTGGAAATTGATTTGAGGTTTATTTTAAGAAAAATGCAGGAGTCTAAATCATGACACCACTTAACAGCACTAGTGCCGATTTTGAGCAGGCTGCCTTAGCTAGATTCCGTTCATTAGCGGGATTTTTACCTCAAGACTGCCGAATTTTTCGTGAATCTTGGGGTCGTTCTACAGTTGTGTGCTTAGATTTTGTCAATTGCCCTCACTTATTTAATATTGACAAAGAACAAGCACGTTCTTTGTCTCAGGCGATCGCCGAATTGAGTTTGGCAGATTCGATGATTTTTCGACTGGGTAATAAAATTGTGGGGTGGCAAAAAGTTACACCTTAGTTCTGAAGAGATTGAATTAAATTGCGAGATCGCTACTTTAAACTAATTAAGTCAGGATGCTGCTTTAAGCATATGATAGGTAATCAGCAACTGAGTCAAAGCCAAAGGATAGCTCTGTAAGGTTTCTCCTGTAGTTCCTACCAGTTTTCCTAGCTCTTGGTTTCCTTCCAAACTACAGAATTGACCCAGATAAGGCACGTCACTACACATCATTTTTTCTAACTCTCTAACCTGTTCCATAGTGGCATGTCCATCTATTTCCAAAATATCCACAGGTTTACCCATATCGCGGCTCAAACCTAAGCGAATGGCCTCACCTAAATGATTTCCCTGAGCATTAAGAATTCTACTCAGTTCTGGGTGAGGAATAGTAGGACGTAAAATCAGATTGACATTCAGTAATAAATCGTTACCCAAATTTTCTTCTGGAGGATAAAAAGAAACAACCATATCTGCCCATTCACGTTGAGGACGGATAAAAGCTTCTGAATCTGGCTCTCTTTGACGCAATTGCTCCATTACCTGTTCTTCGTTGTAACCTCTTTTACGAGTATCCCGTTTAATTTTCCAAGTGGCACGTAGAGATTCTGGGGGAGCAAGATAAGTTTTAACGTCATAGCTATCGCGCATTTGGCGAGTAGAATAGCCTAACAAGCCTTCGACAATAACATATTTACGCGGTTCAATATATTCTGGCGGATCGAACTCTCCTGTCGAGTGGTTATAAATTGGCTTAAGGATAGCTTGTCCTGCTCTTAATAGTGTTAGATGCTGCTCAATGATGTCTAAATAGTTGCAGTCGGGGTGGAGAGCGGAAATTCCCATTTTTGCCCGCTGGGCGCGGTCATAACGATGGTAATCATCAGTACAGATGATCGTCACCTTATCTTCTCCCAATACTTGAGCAATTCCCTTGGTTAAAGTCGTTTTCCCTGCTGCACTATCACCAACTATGCCAAGAATAATCGTTTTCTCACTCATACATTTCTCCTTCCAAGAAATAATTGCTCAAACATCTCAAACATAGAATATATCGGATGAGTAACACTTGTAAAACGAAAAAAAAGACCCAGGCATTTAGCTTGAGATCTTTAAAGGGTGTCTTGAACTCGTTTGGCTTAGAGCTTAAAGCTTAGAGCTATTTGATAAATAAGCGATCGCGACGAGCAAAACATTAACTAAATAAAATACCCCTACCACTTGGGTTTCATTCCAGCCACTAAGTTCAAAATGATGATGAATTGGAGCCATTTTAAACAGGCGTTTACCCTTGCCATCTGCTCCCTTGGTGGCTTTAAAATAAGCAACCTGAGCAATGACAGAAAGAGATTCGACGAAGAACAGACCACTAATTAAAAACAAAGCCCAAAGATTATTGCTACTAAGCCCTACCGCAGCTAATGCGCCTCCTAAAGCTAGAGAACCCGTATCCCCCATGAACACCCTGGCGGGGTTACGATTATGTACCAAAAATCCTAAGCAGCTACCACTAAAACAGACACAAAAAATTGCCAGATCTGGGTAATCTAGTCCTAGAACTGCCCCTAGACCTAAAAAAGCGATCCCTCCTGTTCCCGCTGCTAAACCATCTACCCCATCCGTCAAATTAGTCGCGTTACTTTCTGCTGCTAAGACAAAGACTGCTAAAGGTAAAAATAGCCATCCTGTGGCAAGATTTAATCCTCCTGGGAGACTAATAGTGGCGATCGCCGCAGACTTGTACCAAAACAGCCACAGGGAAAAGAATGCCCCAAAAACTATTTGCAGAGTTAGTTTGAGGCGAGGAGAAATGCCTTGATTAGATTTCCGCCGTAATACTTGCCAGTCATCAATCCACCCGATTAAGCCATAACCTAAAGTCACCAAACAAACGGCAATTAACTCTGGGGTAATCCCCACTGTCTGAGCGCTTTTGTCATCGCTAAAATTGACCCAGAGTAAACTCACAACCACTGCTACTGGAACAAAAAAAATTCCCCCCATCGTCGGAGTTCCTGCTTTTTTTAAGTGAGCCTGAGGACCATCTTCTTGGACGATTTGTCCTGTTTTTAACCGATTGAGCAGAGGAATGATGACTATTCCCAGCAAAGCGCTAACAACTGTACAGACGAGCAGGGGGCAGAGTAAACTAAACTGTTCTAAAGAGAGAGAAGTGTATTCAGTGGCGATCGCACCGATAGTCAAAACGCAGGTCAGAGAAAGTAGCAGCGTCTTGCCAGAAGGAGCGATTAGTTTCTCGGCATCAAATGGTTTAACATTCACAATTAAATTTTGCCAACTTACTAAGAAGATTAATTACTTGAGAACGATAACATAGCAAAAACTATTGGTTGCAGCAACAATATTTTCTTCTATCTGACTAGCAATTACGCTCCGCGCAGCCTTCGGATCGCCAAGATAATTTATTTAATCATCTTCATCAAAATCATCATCCTCTCCATCCATCAACACGTCTAGATCTTCATCGGATTTAATTTTTTCAATTTCTACTGGTTCACGGGGAATCAGACGGTTATTTGCTTTTAACCAATCCAAAAGAGAAGCCTCTTGTTTAAGAGGAATGACAATTGCTGGTTCATAACGAGGTTCTTGAACCAAAGCAGGATTTTTATGTTCCATATTAGAATAGTAAAGTTTGTGATTAGAGCTAGAAAATTTGGAAAACTGATGTTTATAGTTAATCAACAGCAGTAATTATTTTACGGCGCGTTTCGGGCAAGAATACTCTTATAAGGTCAGCTTTTTTGGAGGAATATTCCTCTAAAAAACGTGACTGCCCAAAAATAGCCTTACTAACAATGGCGGTTAGCCCCTTTCTAGTTTAGCCTAAGAAACTAATTCAAACTTGTAACTTAGGGTTTTTGCTCATATTGGCGATCGCCATAGCTATATATTGCTTTATTTGAATAATTGTATTTAGCAAGCAAAACTGAATCAACTTCACCAACAGCTCATTCAGACTCGAATAATTTCGAGAGAATAGCTGTTTTATTTCTCTCAATTCTATTGATTACAGATCATTCCATCCTCGAGGCTGTGCGCTTATGACAGAAAAAGAAGAAAATCCTCTAGTTGAACTTTTAAAAACTCTGGTATCTGCTGGAATTTTGGCTATAGGAATTCGTGCTTGTGTAGCGGAAGCTCGCTATATTCCTTCTGAATCGATGTTGCCAACTTTAGAAATCAACGATCGCTTAATCATCGAAAAAATTAGCTATCATTTTCGCAAACCTAAACGGGGGGATGTAGTAGTTTTTTCACCAACAGAAGCTCTTAAAAAAGAAAATTATCAGGAAGCTTTTATCAAAAGGGTAATTGGTATTCCTGGAGACGTAGTGGAGGTCAAAAATAATGCAGTATACGTTAACGGTCAAAAACTGAATGAAAAGTATATTCTCAATCCACCAGAATATGACTATCCTCCTACCAAAGTACCCCCTGGACAGTATTTGGTTTTAGGGGACAATCGCAACAACAGCTATGATTCCCATTATTGGGGATTTGTGCCCCTGAAAAATCTCATTGGTCGGGCAGCAATTCGTTTCTGGCCTCCTGATAGATTAGGAACTTTAAATGATCAACCTTTATATCCTGATACTGAAGCTAAACAAGTTGAGTAATATAAAAACTTACATATTTGCTACAAGTATTATGACTGGGGGACTAATACTAAATTTGTTTCACATAGGTTACTTAAAAAATTGAGTAACAAGTAACAAGTAACGAATCCTTTAGGACATTTTCCTAAAGGATAAGCTTCGCAAATGTGACGCGACGTAAGGAGCTTATCCGAAAGTGTACCCTTTAGGGCTTTAGTATCAACTCCGCTTCGCTCCACGTCCCGCTCCGCATAAGCTGTATGTAGCTTCGAGACCGTAGGGAATCCTTTAGGGCAAATATTAGTTATTCTGATTTCATCACCAAATTTTTACGCAGAAATTAAACATCACCTTTGCCAGACAGATTTAGTATCATAGACTGGGGGAGGGTTGAGCTTGATCATTCTTTTTTGTATTTCAGGTGAAAATTGCCAAAGAAAAGCTCCTGCAATAGTTATGATTAATGGTGATCGCAGGAGTATTAATTTATTTAGTTTTAATTTTAATTAGCGAAACATACTACTAACGGAGCTAGCTTCATGAATTCGCCAGATTGCCTCTCCCAGCAGACTAGCCACCGAAAGAACCGTTAACTGTTCAAACTTTTTCGCTTCAGGAATAGGAATTGTATTAGTAACAATAACTTCTTTAAAAATACCTTCAGATAATCTTGCCACTGCAGGACCAGAAAAGACAGCATGAGTAGCACAGGCGTAGATTTCTCTAGCTCCTTGTTCTCGTAATAATTTACCCCCTGCAGATAAAGTTCCAGCAGTATCAATCATGTCATCGACTAAAATAGCTGTCTTACCTGCCACATCCCCAATCACATTCATTACCTCAGCTACATTATGAGCCTGGCGACGTTTATCAATAATTGCTAAAGGAGCATCGTTTAATTTCTTGGCAAAGGCTCTAGCTCTGGCTACTCCCCCCACATCAGGAGAAACTACCACTAAATCATCTAATTTCTTCGCTGCCAAATATTGCAGAATAGCTGGAGAGCCATAGACATGATCTGTGGGAATATCAAAATATCCTTGAATTTGCGCTGAGTGTAAATCCATAGCCAAAATTCTGCTAGCTCCTGCTTCGGTAAGCAAATTAGCCACTAGTTTGGCAGTAATAGACTCGCGACCAGCAGTTTTACGGTCTGCTCTAGCATAGCCATAATAGGGAATCACGGGAGTAATCTGGCGGGCAGATGCTCGACGACAAGCATCAATCATAATCATTAGCTCCATTAGATTATCGTTGCCAGGATTACAGCAAGGTTGAAGTAGATAAACATCCGCTCCACGAATCGATTCCTGAATTTGAACGTAAAGCTCCCCATCGGCAAAACGCTTGCGGATCATCGGACCTAAATCCATGCCTATATAGCGGGCTACTTCTTTGGCAAGAGGAATATTAGCAGAACCAGAAAACAATCTAAGACGATTGGAGTCTGATAAGAAGGGAGTCTGCTCCATCGACTGAGGCATTAAGGTAGTACTATGGCTCACGGCAAATATATTCAAATTAGTTCAGGGCAGTCGTAAGAATTACTATGATTATGATTATTAGCGATAGTTTGGCAGTTGTAATACCAACTCACCCAATTAAGAGTTAAGTAACAATTTGTTTTAAAACAAGAGAGTTAAGCTTTACTAACATTAAAGATCAAAGTAAAATTTTGCAATTATTTTAGCTTTTTTTAAGCTTGTTAATTTATTTTTGTTTATTTCTATACTAAATCTTTATGGTTACATTGTACTTTTTTTTCCCATATTTCGCATTGGTAAGATAGCTTTTCCTAAAATACCGCTGCGCATACGTATAGGAAATTCATACACAAAATGCACTGTAGAATTTACTTACACAAGCCAGAGTGATTTTCTAGGTTCAATAATATTGGTATTCTAAAAAAGCAAATCTAAAAAAGACTGTAGCTAATTAAAATTGCCATTATGACGACCTTATTAATCGCTGGTACAGATACAGATGTAGGGAAAACTTTTGTGACGATCGCCTTAACAGTCTACTGGCAAAAATACCGTTTAAATCAAGATAATAATGGGCAAAATCTGTTGAGCATTTTTAAGTTAATGCAGACAGGAGTTGGGGATGTGGAACTATATCAACGTTTATTTGCTGATGTAGCAGGCATCGAAATAGTTCCTCCCTTGCGTTTTGAGGCAGCTCTAGCTCCCCCTATTGCTGCTGCCAAAGAAGGTAGGAAAATTAATTTAAAAGAAGTATGGGAAAAATTTAGTATAGCAGAGCAAAAGTCTCAGTTAGTGTTATTAGAGTCTTTGGGTGGTTTGGGTTCTCCTGTAACGGAAGAGTTAACGGTTGGGGATATTGCTGGAGATTGGCGCTTACCTACTGTTTTGGTTGTACCTGTGAAGCTAGGAGCGATCGCCCATTCTGTAGCTAACGTAGCCCTAGCCCGTAGTTTAAAAATTGATTTGCGAGGAATTATACTTAACTGTTCGCAACTAGAAGCAGTAGGCAGAACAGAAGACTTGACTCCCATCGGTTTAATTCAGTCTTTAACTAACGTGCCTGTGATAGGTACTTTACCTTATGCCAAAGACTGGGATAATAGCGATCGCATTGCCCAAAAGGTAGCAAACTGGGATCTAGAATTAATTTTGCCTAAGCAAGAAGTGTATCTCTAAAAACGTAAACATGAATGAGGGTCTGAGAGAGTTATACTATGCAACGTTTGTCTCTCTTAGACCTGTCTTTAATGAAACTTATAGCCTACAGCCATTCGTGACAAGTTAAGAAACTACGCTGTTTGTCAAATAGTTTTAAGCTCTTAGCTTTGACCGAAGGGAATCCTTTAGGATAGCTATTAGCTATCAGCTTTTGAGATATCTTCTATGCACACCAATTCCTTAAATAGCGATCGCCTTTAAATTAATCTCGCTCTGCATATAGTGTTACTTAATTAATAAAGCACTATCTGTAGTACTTGACTTTTTTCTTTTTTGCTTAACTTGTCACCAATGGCCTACAGCTTATAGCTTTCTGTTAAAAGCTTACCAGCTAGATTTAACTACTCCAGGAAGCAAACCTTCGTGCGCCCATTCTCTGAGAACATTACGAGATAAACCAAAATCGCGGTAGTAACCTCTAGGTCTACCAGTTAACATACAACGATTGCGTCTACGAGTAGCAGAGCTATCTCTGGGTAATCTTTGGATCTGACGACTAATTTCTAGTTTTTGAGCAGCAGAAGTAGCTGTACGCAACTGTTCTTTTAATTCTGCTCTCTTGTCAGCATATTTCTCAATCAAGTGAGCGCGCTTTTTTTCCCGCTCTACCATTGCTTTCTTTGCCATAACGGAATGTATCCTTTAGGATAAAATTTATTGATTTATAAACACACAGTTTCAAATTATAACTCGAACTTAGACGTTAATCATGAGGTGTTAAATTTTTTTGAAGTACGTCCTGCTGCTGTTAACTTTTTTCAGGCTTTCCTAAACAGTTTGGCTACAACACCTCTCAGTATATGTGGAAATAGCTTCGGCCCTGGCAAGAAGACAATTCCTAACTGCTGCATCAATCCGAGTGCATCGCCCTGTCCCCAATGCTCCACGATTTTTCCATCCTCGACTCGATCAATGTGCATGATCGGCAAGCTGATTTGCTTACCCGTTGGCGGAAGACCCTGGAATTCGCCAAGATGTCTTGCAGTGAACCTTCCGCACGTCACTACTTTATCGTCTGCAACCACAACCTCATCGAAAACATGTTGACCCTGACTAAAGGCTAAATAAAACGCCATCCCAAACTGCTTGAACCCTTCTGCGTCCAACGGTTCTGGCATCCCCGCCATATGAGCAATAAAATTTGGAGCCAAAAGCTCTAAAGCTCGATCCATCTTGCGATCGTCGAATGCTTTGTAGAACTGGAGAACCAGAGCTTTGTTTTGTTCAGTCAGCATACAAGATTTCGTTAAAAACTAGATTGTATCGAAGTGAAAATTCAATACGGTCGGTATGCAACGGGCTTGTTAGACAGTCGGTATCTTGTCATATTCTTCCGGTTCCACATCGGGAACTTTTGCTAAGATTGCCTCATACTTTTCCCGATTACCTCTTCCAGCTCTATCCTTGAGGTAATTCTCTGTCATCAAAGCTGAAAGCTTTTCCGCGATCGCAGTAGATATAAACTGATCGATAGAAATTCCATCACGACCAGCGAGATCGGACAGACTTTTATGTAATGAGTCAGGAATTTGAACTTGAACAATACTCATGGCAGCTTTCCTATCAAGCGTAAAAACTCTGAAGGCTTAAGTAGCTTTAGACCAAACTGCTCAACGCCTGCAAAGTCACGGGTGTTATATGTAATTATAATCTCACATCCTGCTTTGACTGCAAGCTCCAGTACCATTTCATCTTTTGGGTCGCGCAAAAATGGTCGCCAAAGGAAGAAAATTTCATGAAGCACTCCCACTGCACAGTAGAAATCGATTAGGTCATCTACTTCATCACGATTTAGGTAGATATTTGGTAGCTCCCGTAGTAAAACCTCTGTATATTCCAGTACAAGAGGTACTGACAAGTGTATATCAAATTGTTCTGTACCACGTGAGTTCGACGAAAAAATTAGAAACAAAGAAAGGCTGAGATGTAAACTCAGAATAAGCAAAAATACTGAGTATC
>NZ_PVWF01000176.1 GCF_003003995.1 Pleurocapsa sp. CCALA 161
GGTAAAAACACTAAAGCTTTTACTTACTCACGTACTTTGGTTATTGAAGGTAACTACAGTGGAGCAGGTTCTAGTTCTTACTCCGAGTCTTACTAGATAGTGATTTGAAACAGCAGTGAATTCATCTTGATGTAGTTCACTGCATTCAAGCTCTGATTACATTTACAACTGCAAAAGGTAACATCCTATGATTATCTATGATTTAGAATTTTTCAACTCTTGTGGTCAAGAGAACGAAAAAAACGAAGCTACTATCCGAGGAGGTGCTTCATCTTCCTCGGAATCACAGTCTTCTGTCGTTGACGGTAAAACTTTTTCCATCACATCGATAGAAGGAGAGGGAGATGATGTCTACTCTATCTCTATAATTGGAGACAAAGTAGTTAAGAAACGCGGCAAGAAACGCAGCTCATACAAGCTTAGTGGTTACTCTGTTGGGTCTTATGAACTCATAAAAGAGCTAGATCTCGGTTAGTATAGCTCTTTTGCTGGTCAAAATCTGCAATATTTCAGTGCGTGAATTAACCAGTAGTATTATCTAAGGTTCATTCATATGGTTGAATGATCAACTCTCTCTAGTTAAGAGAAAATCAACAAAAGGCGTTGATGAATAAAGGACGCTAATTAAGAAATCAGGTCGCCGAAACTTTGCTTTCTCGCTGATTCTTGCACCAACAATATTATGCGATCGCCAACGCCGTAAATGTTGATTATCCCTAGATTTAAGCTGTGACAAAGCTCTTTTCTATTGTTTAGTAAAGACAAAAAAGAGTTAACTATTTAGACTGTGAACATGATTTTAGCCCTTAATGCATACATTAAAAATGTTTTAGATGTATGTAATAAGATTGGCACGAACTGTAAACAAACTATAAACTTTAGCAAGGTTATCTAACACTATGATTATTAAAGACATAAAATTCATCCAAGCAACTGATAGAACTGAAAATATCAATGGCGGATTCGGTGCTTTCACAGGAGGAAATGTTAGTGCTAACGGAGGCGTAGCTTCTTCTAATGTTTTTGCCGTAGGATCTGGGCAATCTACAACTGCTAATACTTTGACAGGTACTAGATCGGCTGCTGCTCCCTCCTATAGCCTTAGTGCTGCTACTGGTGCTGGTACTGCTACTGCTGTAGTGGTAGATGGTAAAAACTCCAGTGTGGCTACTTCAGTATTCACTGGTGTTGCTACTGATGTTCAACTTTATTAGGTAGTCTTGGATCAAAGCTAGATTATCCTGTTCTTTGATCCACCACTGTCTGGGGTGAAAGAAATATTCGCCTTGATAAATAAATAGGATGCTCTTAGCTTGAGAGTATCTTTTTTTCAATTTTGAGCATCTTAAACTAATTATTTATTTTTCTATTTTTATGGCTATTTTTCTTGGAATACTTTTTAAATCCTTAAATTTATGAATTAAAAGCGATGGAATCTCAATCTGCTAAGATCTCAGGTTCAAAAGGTTTAAAATCTAACCTAGATTTAGGATCTGCCGAGTCTCATTTTCACGTTGGCATTAAGCACAGTCAAGATGGGCAAATAGAGTTAGCGATCGCCTCATGGCAAACTGCGATCGCCCTCCAGCCCAATCTGATAGAAGCTCACTATAACTTGGGTACGGCACTGCTAGAGCAAGGGAAAACAGAGCAGGCGATCGCTTCTTTTCAAACCGCTTTAGAGCTAAACCCCGATTATCATTTAGCTAGATTGAGTCTGGTAGTCAGTCAACTGCCCATAATTTATGCAAACGAGGCAGAAATTGAGTCGAAAAGACATGAGTATCAAAGACAGCTACAAAGTCTAGTCGATTATTATGAGCAAGCAGATCCAGAGCAACGCCAACAAGCAGCATTGGCTGTTGGTTCAAACCAGCCTTTTTATCTAGCTTATCAAGGAAAGTGCGATCGCACTTTACAGCAGACTTATGGAAGCTTGATTCAGGGGTTAATGGCAAGTCGCTATCCCCAATGGAGTCAGCCACTGGCTATACCCAAGCTGGCAGCCCAGCAAAAGATTCGCGTTGGTTTTGTCTCAGGCTTTTTTAATCGTCATTCAGTTTGGAAAATTATCTTACAGGGTTGGGTAGAAAACTTAGACCGCAGTGAATTTGAATTATTTGCTTACTTTACAGGGGAACGACGGGATGAGCAAACAATCAGAGCAGCAAAATTATTCGATCGATTTGAGAATCATGCTTTTTCTGTTGAGCAATGGGCAGAAAAAATTGCCCAAGACAATTTACATGTGCTGATTTTTCCCGAATTTGGGATGGATGCGATCGCTGTTCAGCTGGGTTGCTTAAGATTAGCTCCCGTGCAAATTTCCTCCTGGGGACATCCTGAAACTAGTGGGCTACCAACAATTGACTACTTTTTGAGCAGTGATTTAATGGAGCAAGCTAACGCTCAATCACAATATAGCGAAAAGTTAGTTAGATTACCTAATCTGGGAGTGTGTTACCAACTAATCCCAATTAAACCAGAGGCAGTCAAGAGAAAAGACATCGGTATCTTAGCCAGCGACATCATGTTTTGGTGTTGTCAATCTTTATTTAAATATCTACCACAGCACGACGATGTTTTTCCACGTATTGCCCAAGAAGTAGCTAATGCCAAGTTTGTCTTTATCAAACTAGAAAGCGAACTAGCCACTAATGTCTTTTGCCAGCGATTAGCTGATGCTTTCCAACAATTTGGCTTAAATTATCAAGACTACTGCGTGTTTTTGCCTCTGATGAGTGCAACCGTTTTTGCCGGGGTAGGTGCGATCGCCGATATATATTTAGATAATATTGGTTGGTCGGGAGGAAATACCACCCTAGAGTCAACTGTTTACAATTTGCCCATAGTTACTCTGCCTGGGGAATTGATGCGTAGTCGGCATACCCTGGCAATTTTGAAGATGATGGGAATTGAAGAAACGATTGCTCAAAATAAAGACGAATATGTACAGATTGCCGTGCGTCTTGGTCAAGATCGCGATTATCGCCACCATAGCTCCCAACAAATTGCTCTCAATAAGCATAAGTGCTATGGGGACTTGAAACCCGTCAGAGCATTAGAAGATTTTTTATTGGCGATCGCTGATAAACCCAGTCGATTTGATAGCGCCGACATTAAGGCAGCCTTTCAACTAGCAGAACAGCATTATCAGAATCATCGCTTAGACGAAGCACAACAACAATACGCTCAGGTGTTAGCCGCACAACCCAAACACCCAGAGGCTTTATATGCTTTAGGCTCTATAGAGCAGCAAAGAGGTCAATTAACCACCGCAGAGCAATATCTTTGTGCCTCTGTTCAAGCACAGCCTGATTTTTTGAAAGCTTGGTTTGGTCTAGGGAATTTGCGTCAAGCTCAAGGTCAATTCTCAGCAGCCGAGGCAGCTTATCGACAAGCGCTAAATCTTCGACCAGACTCTGCGCCTATTTATAACAACTTAGGTTATGTGCTGCAAAAGCAGGATAAATGGTCAGAAGCAGCCTCCAGTTATCAGCAAGCACTAGAATTACTGCCCAACTGCATCGAAGCTGATGTTAACTGGGGGAACGCCCTTTTTGCTCAAGGCAAACTATCGCCCGAAAAACAAGCTCATTATGCCCAGTTAAACTACAAATTGGGTTTAGGTCGTCACAGGGTGGGAGATGGGCAAACTGCTGAAATTTATTATCTTCAAGCAATCTCAATGCAGCCCGATCTAGTTGAGGCTTACTATGACTTAGGCTCGATCCGACAGCAACAAAGAAAGTTAGACCAAGCACGGGACTGTTATGAGCAAGTTCTGCAATTAGATCCCGATTGTGGTAAAGCATATTATAGTTTGGGGCAAGTGTATCAAGACCTGGGAGATTTAACTCAAGCTACAGTCAGTTTTAAACAAGGACTTAAGCTAATTAATCCAGTTTATGCTCAGGCGCTCGCCTCAGAGTCAAATCTAGCCAGCTTTGCCGAAAATTATCCAGTTCCGCTCATCCCGTCAGGAACAGTAACCATAGGAGGACACGATTTTCCAGCTATTCCTCCAGTTACCGAAGGTGAGAAGCGACCTTTTTGGAGTGTGGTGATTCCAGTAGTTAACCGTCCTGAATATTTCCCAGAATGTCTGGCTAGTGTGCTTTCTCAGTGGACTGGTGCAGAGGAGATGGAAATTATCGTTTTAGATAACGGCAGTAATCCTCCTCAATGGCAAATTCCTGATGATTTAGGTCGAGGGATTATTCGCTACTATCGATTGCCCGAAACTATCCCCTTACAGCAAAACTGGAATACGGCGGTAGCTCTTTGTCGGGGAGAGTGGATTCATCTGCTACACAATGATGATTACGTACTACCAGGATTCTACGAGCAGTTTAAAACAAGTTTAGCGACCTGTCCAGAATCGGTTGGAGCAGCTTTTACTGGTCATCAATCAATCAACGATCATCGTCAAGTTTTATATACCGAAGAACATAATCTAGAAAATTATCGCGGTATTGTGCAAGATTGGGTACGAGAAATCGGGGTAGTTAATTCCACTAGTCCTCCCTCCATAATAATTAAAAGGGCTAGCTATGAAAAATTAGGAGGGTACAAACCTGATATTCTCTTTACCTGTGACTGGGAACTGTATAAACGCATTGCCTCTTTCTTTGACTGGTGGTACGAACCTGGAATTTTAGCTCATTATCGTCGGCAGGTTAACAGTGTTACCATAGCTGAAAACCTGACTGGTGCTTCGGGATACGATCACTTGCGGGCGATTGAAATTTCCGAGAGCTATCTCCCTGCCAAATACTGTGCCGAAATTACCGCCAAATCTCGGGTCAATCATTTTCTTTGGTGTTTAGAGCGAGCCAATACACCCCTCAAGTCTGGCAATTTAGATGCTGCCAGACAACTTCTACAGGCAGCTCTTAAAATCGATCATTCTTCTGGAGCGATCGCCGAATTGTCTCGCTGGCTACAAGCACAAGCAGCAACCCCCCTAATTCAACAGCTAGCTCAACTCAAAATAGATTCTGAAGAGGCAGAGCAAACTATTCTAACCAATTTGTCTAAAACTATTCTCTATAATCAAGAAAAAGACTCCTCTAAATTAAACCAATAAACTAAAATCATGACTTACCAAAGAGTTTTTCATAAAAAAGTTGTTTCCCCTGATGGGAAAGCGATCGCCGAAGCCACTAGTAAAGTAATCGTTTCTAGCGATCGCCAAAGTAAAACAGTTCAAAGTGTTTCAACTACGGTGAATAATAATTCATCTAGTTCTAGTTCTAGTTCCAGTTCTAGTTCTAGTTCTAGTTCCAGCTAGGAAATAACAGCTTGAACTTACACAAAAATTGGGAGTTAAAAGCGATTAGGCTTCGCCTACCTTCGGGATCGCCCTTAACTCCCAACTACCTAGTACCGCTTCGCTTAAGTAACAAGTAGCCCTAAAGGATTCCCTTCGGTCTCAAGTAACAAGTTAGATATAATCAGGGTTTGAGGTTAACAAAATGGTGTCTTTACTTAAGCCTTCATGTACTAACAATACTTATACCAATTCTTAAAAGTAGCTGGAAAGAGCAAAAATATTCTGAGAGTCAATGAAAAGGCTTAAATATCCACAAAAGCTAAAAGCTAAAAGCTAATAGCTTAACCTGTCCTAAGTCTCTTGTTATTTTCGAGAATTTTAAGCAAAATCACTAATTTTGTAAGCTTGATCGCTGTCCCCATAATAGACAGCTTCGATGTTTTTGGCGGTCAATACTGAACCAGAATCAGAATCCTCAATAGTTAACGTTCTATTGTCTGATGAACCAGTAAATTGATAATCGTCTAGATTGCCCCATAATCTTAAAACATCAAAATCTTTGCCTCCATCAATTAAAACATTGCCTTCAAAGTTGCTAATTTCAAAAGTATCATGACCGCGATCGCCAAAAACACTAGTATTTTTAATTGAACTAGACTGATCTAGCGGAAAAGAAATTGCCCCAGTGACAGGATCAAAATCAACTATAGCCGCTTTAAAGAAATCATCACCTTGACCTAATCTAATTTCACTGTCTTGAACGCCAATAGTGCTGCCATAGGCTATCACTTGATCGTTACCTAATCCTGTGTTTAAGCTTCCGCCTAAAATGCCAATCTCACCAACGCCAACAACTCGATCGTTGCCTATTGCTGTAAGGATCTTTCCTCCAATATTATCAATCCCAATGGCGATCGCTTGGGAAGTATCACTGAGTGTACGA
The DNA here is from genome assembly GCF_003003995.1 of Pleurocapsa sp. CCALA 161. Lineage (GTDB taxonomy): Bacteria > Cyanobacteriota > Cyanobacteriia > Cyanobacteriales > Xenococcaceae > Waterburya. Next base: position 6,219 of record NZ_PVWF01000176.1, read on the forward strand.
GTATTTGCTTGAGCATCTGAATTATCAACCGTGCTGGCAGCATTGGCATTAGCACCAGCAACAGCAGCAGATTTATCAATGGCTATACCAATGACAAGATCATTACCTTTACCAGTATTGATCTGACCTAAATTAACAATTCCCACCGTACTGCCTTGAGCGATCGCCAGAGATTGTGCATCTGCTGTAGCAGTCGCCGTATCGTTGGCAGCGGATTCAGCAACAGATATGGTCTGAGCGTTACTAGAACTTTGATTATTTGCCAGACCAATAATTACATCATCTCCACAACTAGTCAAAATTTGACCTAAATTAACAATTCCCAAAGTAGTTGTGGTACTCACCGCAGTAGCTAATGATGCGCTTTGAGCAATGGCGGTTTCAAGTGCCTGAATAGCTTCAGGATCAGAACCTGTAGCTAAGATAGCAGCGTTATAGGCAAATGCAGCAGCTTCTGCCTCACTCACAGCCGAGTTAGTCGCTAAACCAATAATAACGTCATGCCCTTCTCCCGTGTTAATTACACCTGTGTTATTGATGCCCAAGGC
>NZ_PVWF01000177.1 GCF_003003995.1 Pleurocapsa sp. CCALA 161
AGTTTCATCATCCCGAATTGCCATCAGCAACCTGCCAAAACGTCCACTAGTTAACCAACGACAAAGTAGATACACTAAACCCAACAAGATCACAGTAGTAATATAAAAACCTCGTTGAGCATTCGGTGAACTAGCCAATACTCCAAAAATCTTTTCCGTATCAGTTTTTAGACCATTTGTGCCATTGATTAATTCTTGCTGACCATTAAAAAAGTTATAAAAAACTAATAAAGCAGCCTGAGTTAAAATTGAAAAATAAACCCCTTTAATACGATTACGAAATACTAAATAACCAATCAATCCTGCTACAATTCCAGGAATAATAATTAGTGCCAAAATTGTCACAGGAAAAGAATAAAAAGGCTGCCAAATCCAGGGTAATTTTTCAACTCCATAAAGCGTGAAAAACTCTGGTATTTTACCTTCAGGTATTTGTAGATTGAGGTGCATCGCCAAAGCATAGCCACCCAAGGCAAAAAAGATGCCATGACCTAAGCTTAGTAGACCTGTATACCCCCAAATCAGGTCTATGCCCAAGGCAACAATTGCTAAAGACAAAAATCGTCCTACTAAACGTAATCTAAAAGCAGGTATAACTACAGGTAAAATCACTGCCAAGATAACAAACAAGGCAATAACTATACTAGTTTCGATAACTTGATTTTTGCGTTTTCTCTTCTTAGTTTGAATACCAGTTTCACTGTTCATTACTAATTACTTATGTCAATTTATTAAAGCTCTGCTGTTCTACCTTTTTGAGGAAATAATCCCGCAGGTTTTATTTGTAAGAAAATAATAATTAAGGCAAACACCATCACCTTAGCCATGCTGCTAGAGGCAAAAAAGAAAAAGAAATCGAGGAGTGATTGAGGAGCTTTGAGATTAGTTAACACCAATGCTAGAGTTCCCGAACCAATCAGATAATTTAAAATCCCAATTCCCATCGCTGCGAGGATAGCGCCTAGTAAATTGCCTACCCCACCGACAACTACAACCATAAAGGTATCAATAATGTAATTTTGTCCTGTATTTGGTCCAACTGAACCGAGTAAACTCACGGCGCATCCAGCAATCCCAGCTAATCCTGAACCCAAAGCAAAAGTTAGAGCATCCACCTGGGCAGTCGGTATACCCAAACAAGAACTCATCGTACGGTTTTGAGTAACAGAACGAATTTTAAGACCCCAGGTAGAACGCTGTAAAAACCAGTACACGGCAACTAAACAGAGAATAGTTAAAGCAATAATGAATAAGCGCACATATGGCATCTGAAAACCCAAAGCATCCGTACCGCCCCGTAACCAAGCAGGAGCAGTAACGTCAACATTTCTAGCACTAAACCAGGCTTTAGATAGAGCAGAATTTTTACTAAGTAAAAAGTAAAATGCGATCGCAATTGCTGCACCCAAAGGTAATAATAAGGCAATAGCTTTAGCTTCAATTCTGGGCCAATTGGTTCGGCTTTTGACTAACTGTATACCACCAAAAAACAAAAGACAGAAAATACCTAGAGATATTACCAATAACCAGCTAACACTCCGCACAAACTGCTGCAAAATCAAACTAACTCCCCAAGTAGCCAGAAGTGTTTCTAATGGTCGCCCGTAGAGAAAGCGAATAGCTCCCCTTTCTAGGATTATGCCGACAGCAGCGGAGACAATAAAAGCGACAGGAATTGCCGCAATAATATAAAAATCAAACCAAGGATCGCCAAAAATTTTAAAAATGTTTTGAACCACGAATGTGCTATATGCACCTAGCATGATCAATTCTCCATGAGCTAGGTTAATTACTCCCATCAGTCCAAAAACAATTGCTAAACCCAGGGCAGCAATTAATAATACTGAACCAATACTGATACCGTTAAACAAGCCTTCTAGTAATGTAGACACATTCTCTCTCTATTTTTTGCTATTTTTTTTCTCTATTCTGTTGAGAAGCAATATTTATTTTATTGAACAATTTGTAGCCAACTTTAGATTTATTCTCTTCTGTTTTCTGTATCTAATGATGCCAGGAAAAAAAACTTCAAACCTAATTAAATATTTAACTTTTAAGAGATGGTTTTAAAACCCCGTCATTGATGACGATTAGGGGTTAAAGGTAAAGGATTAATTTTTCCCTTTAACCTTTTCCCTACGAATCACCGACCGACGCGAAGCTAATCCTTTAGGGCTTTTAAGGCGGTGAGGAGTCAATAGAGCAATACGCACTTGTATTAAGACACTTATTACTCGTTACTCGTTACTTGTCACTTACGAGCAAGAAACTTTAATATGTCCTAACCTCATCTTGTACGGCTATACTTTATACTTTCCACCTTTATTAGGATCGGTCCAGTCACAGGCAAAGCCTTTAGTTTCTTTAACAAACTGATTCCAAGGAATAGGCTTAAGAGGACCCTCCGTTGACCAAACAATATCAAACAGTCCATCATCACGAACTTCTCCAATACGCACTGTTTTAGAAATATGATGATTAGGCTGCAATGTCACCTTCCCTTCTGGGGCATCAAATTCTTGTCCCACTGCTGCTTTGCGAACGGCTTCCATATCTTCTAAGCTGCCCGCTTTTTCGACGGCTTGTTTCCAAAGATAGACCATAATATATGCAGCTTCCATCGGGTCGCTCGTGACTCGATCATCTCCATATTTGGCTTTAAAAGCAGCAACAAACTTTTGGTTGGCAGGACTTTCAACGGTTTGATAATAATTCCACGAAGCATAGTGTCCTTTCAAATATTCAGGACCAATCTGTTTTACTTCTTCTTCGGCTACACTGACAGACATGACAGGATACTTGTCAGGAGTCAATCCTGCCCCTTGCAATTGCTTGAACAAGGAAACATTACTGTCACCATTTAGGCTGTTAAAGATTACACCACCATCAGGTAATGCAGCTTTGATTTTGGCAATAATGGGGGTCACTTCCGTATCTCCTAGAGGGAGATAATCTTCTCCAGCAACAGTACCACTCTTAGCTTTCAATTGCTCTTTGATAATTGTATTAGCTGTACGGGGAAAAACGTAATCTGAACCAACTAAGAAAAAATTCTTGCCTTTATTTTTTAATAGCCAATCTACTGCGGGTTCAATTTGTTGGTTAGGTGTTGCACCTGTATAAAAAACATTTTTAGAGCATTCTTGTCCCTCATACTGAACGGGATACCATAACATATGGTTTTTAGACTCAAATACTGGCAACACCGCCTTACGACTGGCAGATGTCCAACAGCCAAATACCGTAGCTACTTTATCTTGATCGATTAATTTAGCTGCTTTTTCAGCAAAGGTAGGCCAGTCTGAAGCACCATCTTCCTGAATTGGCACAATTTGCTTACCTAATACCCCTCCCGCTGCATTAATCTCATCAATTGCCAGCATCTCAGCATCAACTACGGTGGTTTCACTAATCGCCATCGTGCCACTAAGAGAGTGGAGAATACCCACTTTAATTCCATCTCCATCAGCAGCAGTAGCGTCCGTACTACCACTATCAGGTTGAGCAGCCTGGTCGCCACTTTCTCCATCACCACCGCCACTAGCACAGCCTTTTAAAAGTAAGCTGGCTATAACTCCTGTAGAACTATAGAGTAAAAATTTGCGTCTTCCCAAGTTTGACATAATCTTCTTTAATTTGTTAATTCTTTATAAGTGACCGTAATTTACCTGATAATTCAAAGTATTTCTGCTTGAGAAGAAATTGTACTCTCCAATACAAAAAAAAAAGCAAGCAAATATACAAAATAAAAGTCCATTTTAGTCATCTAACCGAAGCTAGATTCCACTATAGAGCATATGTAGTAATTAATTGAGTTAAATTGCTCGAAAACTTTTGAATTTTATATTGTGAAGCGATATTAAGCAAAAGTAAAGGAAAATAATAGACTTGCTATCCAATATTTAGTCAATCAAAAATTGGACTAGTACTAATACTCAATCTACATCTCCTAAATCTGCTGAGAACGATGATGATAACAGCAGCAAGAATAAGCTTTATTGATGGTGGCTACTGTTACCTGGCAAGATGAACGCTTAGAAATATCACTCCATTCAATCGCGATCAGTGTCACAATCAAGACTCCATAAAAATTAGTTGTACCAATTCTCGCGTACTAGCTAAATAATGAAATAGTTACTTATAGAACCATGCAACAAATATTGAGTATTCTTAGTTTAATTCCTGGCTATTTAATTTTTTTGGCAATTGTTCTGGTAATTTTGCCGACCATTGCAGCTATTCTCCTCCGCTTTTGTTTATATCGACATCTAAAGTATTTAGCAGTCAGAGCGCGAAGGTTGTTAGGGGGAGCTAAACAAGAGTCTACACCTAAAATGATTACTGCATTAGAACAGAGATTAGCCGATAGTAATCTTAATCTAGATCAGCTAAATACAGCTGCGGTGATTGAAGGGACATATAGTCACGAAAAGTTTTATTTTCTAGGGTTAGCTTTAAACTGTGATTTTATCGATAGCTTGTGTCGAATCTTACCAAACTTATTACTTTCATTTGGTTTATTAGGTACATTTTTAGGTATTACCTTTAACTTGTCTAGTTTGAGTCAAACTATCACCCAAATCGATATTAATAATGTCAGAAACTTAGTCGAAGAATTGAATCGCCCTTTGCAAGGAATGGGAGTAGCTTTTACTACAAGCTTAGTGGCGATCGCCTGTAGCTCTCTATTAACAGTATTAAACTTATTTTGGAATACTCAAGTCGCCAAGGTTAGTTTACTCAGCTCTATTGAAGATTATATTGATAATATTTTCTTGCCCAAAATTCAACCTGTTAGTTCTTTAGAATCAGCCATTAGTCAATTTAGCCAAGACTTTGACGGCATGGTGCATAAATTGGGTAATACTATTGAAGAATCAATGACCAAAGCCTTAAGCAAAATTCATCATAGTGCCGAAACCTTTGAACATGCTGCCAACATTATTGATAATAGTCAATTTCCTGACAAGCTCGCCTCAGCAACCAATCATTTAGCGATCGCGCAAAATCAATTTTCTCAATCTTCTCTAGTATTGCAAAAATCAACTCAATCTTTTGAACATAATTTAGTTTCCATGCAAAAACTAACGAAAAAGTTATTGGAATTAAATCAAAAAGTAAACAATATTGAACAGCAGTATGGAACTTTAGTTAACCTGAATCAAGAAAAAAATATAATTGAGCAGTCAGGTTTAAAAGAAATTCAACAAGAGCTATCAAAATTAATAATCCAGATCAATAAAAAGTAGTTAGTAGTTAGTAGTTAGTTATATGTCCAAGAAACGTAAGCTACGCAGCCATGAAGCGATAGAAAGTTTAAACGTTTGGCCTTCTTTTACCGATCTGATGGCGAATGCCTTCATGATCATTAGTTTATTTTTATTGTTGGCTTTATTTAAATCACTGTTTTTAAAATATGCTGCCGAAGAAAGCGAACAAAACTTGAGCGACACGGAAAGACAGGTGCGTCTCTTGCAGCGCGAAATAGCTACTTTGGAAAACGAATTAGGCGAAAGTACTTCTAATGTGCGCCAGCTTAATCGAGCCTCTGCACAATTGAGACAATTGCTGCTAAGTAACAATGAACAAAGTCGTAGTCGCGTAGATATTTTACAGTCAGAAATAAAACGCTTGAAATCTGCGCCTCCTGTTGTGGTGATTCAAGATTCAGGCGGATTTCAATTTGATTCAGGTAGTGCAGCTTTGCCTAATAAGTTAAAAAATTATATTTCGCAAGATTTAGTTGATCGGATTGAAAAAATTAGTCAACAGCGCAGTCTTTATGTCGTAGAAATCATTGGACATACTGACGGTCAGATTAATTTTAGTAATGGTAATCTAGATCAACAGTTAGAAGAAGTTGCTCAAGGAAAACTTCCTGTAGAAAGTCTCAAAGCTGGATCTAATGCAGACTTAGGTTTAATGCGTGCTTTAGAAGTGGTTAAGCAGCTGCAAATAGTGCAAGAGCAAACAGGCAGACTGGATGGCGTGCAGTTTAGGGCTTATTCTGCAGCGCAGTTACAGTTACCATCAGGCGAATTTGCTTTATCCAACCGAAATCCCGATGCTAACCGTCGCCGAATTGAAATTCGCTTTTCTCCTCTAGGAAAAGCGGAAACAGTGAGCAATAAATAATTAAATAATTAGTTGCTCAAAGGTCTATTAACTTTGCCTAAGCTAGGTAAACTTGAATAAAGGTCTCGATCTACAATTGAAGCAAATCTCAACACCATTTTAGAGGGCAACTAATGAGTAACTTGAATTTGACCAACGGTCACCCGCAGGCACCTTCGTTTTATGGAGGTGTACGGGTGACTGATGACCTGTATTGGACACCTCAAGCTCATGCAAAGCTAAAAATGATTCCTTTCTTTGCTCGCCCTCAAGCCAGGCAAAAAATAGAAGCGATCGCCCGTGCAGCAGAATTAGAAGAAGTAACCGCAGAAGTTGTTGAACAGGCTAGAGCTAAGTTCGGACAATAACAACAAAGTACATATAACCTAAGCTTATACTAGCAATCATTAAGACTAATGTAACAATACTTGATATTTACAGAAAAGTTAGTTAATATAAGTACATAAGACAAAGAAACACATCATTTTTATATAGTTTCCAGTCTGGCTCTAGCAATAGAGTAAACCTAGACAAATAAATAACACGCAATCATAAATACAATGACAACAACTTTACAACAGCGCGAAACACGCGGTGCTT
>NZ_PVWF01000044.1 GCF_003003995.1 Pleurocapsa sp. CCALA 161
ATGAACAATGAACAATGAACAATGAACAATGAACAATGAACAATGAACAATGAACAATGAACAATGAACAATGAACAGTGAACTTCGCACTACCTATTAAGCTATTTACCTAAGTAATCTTTAAAGCTAAAAGCTAATAGCTTTTTTAAACAATCAATCTTGGTGCTGCAAGGCATAAAGCACTGAACCCACTAAGCCGACTTGGGGACTCAAGACAATGTGAACGGGAATTTTTTCAATCAAGGTACTAACTCGACCTTTATCTTTAAACGTCTGTAAAAATCTACCATCCTGCATCAGGGGTAAAATCTTAGCAGCAATCCCTCCTGCAATATAAATTCCGCCATAAGAAAGCAATTTTAGGGCCAAATTCCCCGTCTCTGCACCATAAGCTTCGATAAAGACATCCATAGTTTTTTCACAAAGGCGATCGCTTTGTTTGAAAGCTGCTTGAGAAATTATCGCTGCGGGGTCGATAGTTTTTTTTGATTCCTGTTCCCACAGTTTAATTTTTTCAGCTATGGCTGGAGATTCGACGGCATAACCGCTGTCGCGTAAAAACTGATAGATCGAGGCAATTCCTTGACCCGAAACTACTCGTTCAACGGAGATATGTGCAATTTTTAATTTGGTCTGCAAATATTTAAGTAATTCCATCTCCAAATCATTACGAGGAGCAAAATCTGTATGTCCCCCTTCACTGGCAAAAATTTGATATTTCTTTCCCTGTGGCACTAAAAAAGCCTCCCCTAAACCTGTCCCTGCACCAATAACGGCAATGGGCGAATTTTCTTTACCCTCTCCTTCCTGTAGCGTATGAACATCAAAATCCTTTAAGCCTAAAATGCCAAAACTATTAGCAGCAAAATCATTCAGTAGATTAATTCTAGGGATATCCAACTCAATTTGTAGTCGTTGAGTATCTAACACCCAGCTTAAATTGGTTAGGTGACAGGTGTTGCCTACTACAGGACCAGCGATCGCAAAACAAGCCAAGTGTGGCTTAATATATTCATCCTGCGCTAAAAACTCTCGCACCATTGGTACTAAGTCGGGAAAACTAGCACTTACATATTGGGCTTCCCTAACAGTTTTAAAAGTCTTTTCGGTGAGAGTAACTTCCGTCACTTCTACCAGACGTAAAATAGTCTTGGTGCCGCCAATATCCCCAGCTAGTAAAAACATAATCTGCTTACGATTTATTTCGATATTCTTTTATTAATGTAACCGCTTAAAATAAACTAAATCACATCTTGCGGTTTCTACACCTTCGGCAGGTTCATAGCCATTACGTTCGTATAATTTTACTGCCTCTTTTAAGATAGTTACGGTTTCAAGCCAAATTTCTTGATAATTTCGAATTGCGATCGCTTTTTCGAGTTCTAGCAGCAAATATTTTCCTATTCCTTTGCTCCTGATTTCTGGAAGTAAGTACATTTTACGAATTTCTACAGCATTTTTTCCTCTGGCTATCGGTTGATATGCTGCTGTCCCGACAATAACTGTATCTTGTTCCACTACCCAAAACTCTCCCCCAGCGTTTAAATAAGCATCTTCTACCTCAATTACATCTCGATCTGCCAATTCAGGTTGCCAAGGCAAACCATACTCTTCTAGCACCGTCTTAATTACTCCTGCTGCTGAGGCGCGATCGCTCTGTTGCCAATCTCTAATGGTGAAGTTTTGATATCTTTCGTTCACTGTTCACTGTTCATTGTTCATTGTTCATTGTTCATTGTTCATTGTTCACTGTTCATTGTTCATTGTTCATTGTTCATTGTTCATTGTTCATTGTTCATTGTTCATTGCTCATTGTTCATTGTTCACTGTTCATTGTTCATTGTTCATTGTTCATTGTTCACTGTTCACTGCTCACTGTTCACTGCTCACTGTTCACTGCTCATTGTCTAACTATGTAATCTCGGTTCAGGATGCATCGTTGCCAAAATACTGCTTTCATATTCTCCTAATTCCGCCAATCGACGTTGCACTGTAGGGCGATCGCTATATTCTGATGCTAACAACCAATAGATGCCGTAATGACGGGCTTCTGATGCCATCAAACTACGATAAAACTTGGCTAATTCAGCATCAGGACAGTATTCTCCAATTAAGCCTAGTCTTTCGTGGGAACGAGCTTCGATAATTGCTAAAACCAATAATAAGTCAATTAAACGATCGGGTTCGGGGTGCCGTACCTGGGATTTTAGCTGAGCAAAATAAGGAGGAGAATTTAAGGCAGCTAAGGTAATATTACGCTTTTCCAACCATTGATTTACTTGGTCAAAATGTGAAAGTTCTTCTTGAGCGATCGCGGTTAATTGACGCACTAATTTCTGGTGAGCAGGATAGCGAAACATGAGATTAATTGCTGCCCCTGCTGCTTTGCGCTCACAGTGAGAATGATCTAATAATATAGTATCGAGGTTAGCGATCGCTGTTTCGATCCACTCAGGGTTTGAAGGCTGTTGCAGAATTTTAATAGTAGCATTTGTGCTGTAAGCGACTACTCGATTCATCATAATCTTCTTATACTAAAGAACGTTTATTTTGCTTTATTGTCCAGATAATTTGTCTCGAATAATCAATCAAAAATTAATTTTGATTATATGCACATCATCTTGAATTAAACGGGAATACTTACTAGTAAGTTAACAATTTCCTTTTATTATTAGTAAAACTGTTAGTAGTAAAAATTAATTGTCAAGAATGCACATTGTCAAACCAGCAAGCATGACTAAAAACCGCCGAATTGTAATTGGTGACGTACACGGACACTATGACACTTTAATTGCCCTACTAGACGCAGTTTCACCCACTAGTAAAGATGAAATATACTTTTTGGGCGACTTAATTGATCGTGGTCCTAAAAGCGCCCAGGTAGTAGATCTGGTAATGCGTAACAAGTTTCACTGTTTACGCGGCAACCATGAAGAAATGCTCTTGGATGTAGTTGGCACAGGAGAAGTCTCAGTCGATCTGTATCAAAGCTGGCTCTACAGTGGTGGTCACGCTACGGTTGATAGCTACGACAGCAAAATTCCTCAAGAGCATATCGATTGGATCAAGGGTTTGCCTTTATATCTCGATCTGGGAGACTATTGGCTGGTTCATGCAGGAGTCGATCCTAATGTTCCTCTGGCTCAACAGAGTGCCGAACAGTTTTGCTGGATCAGAGAAGATTTTCATGGCAATGATCAAGCCATATTTAAAAATAAGCTGATTATCACAGGGCATACGATCACCTTTACCTTACCAGGAGTTAAACCAGGACAGATTGCAGCAGGTAAAGGCTGGCTAGATATTGAAACAGGAGCATATCACCATAATAGTGGTTGGATGACTGCTATAGACCTCAATCAGCATAAAGTGTATCAGGCAAATTCTTTTGATGGGCGGATTCGGATTATGCCCTTAAGCAAAGCGATCGCTAAGGTAGAATCTGCTAAAATAGCATCCCGCAGAATGCGTAAAAGAGCCTAATTTGCTATTTTTTAGTCATCAACCATAAATTGAATATCTTCTGATGACAAGTGTTCACTGCTCATTGCTCACTGTTGAATGCCTAACGGTTTATTATATATAGTGTCAGGTTAAAAGAGAATCGATGAGCCAGATCAAGTTAATGCACGCTAAGCTTCATCGCGTTAGAGTCACGGAAGCTAATGTCAATTATGTCGGTAGTATCACTATTGATCAAGATTTAATGAGTAAGGTAGGAATTCTGCCCCTACAAGAAGTAGACGTAATTAATCTGGCAAATGGTAAACGTTGGTCTACTTATGCGATCGCTGGAGTACCAGGAAAGAGAGAAATCTGCCCCAATGGTGGAGCTGCCTTACTTTGTCAGCCTGGGGATATTTTGATTATTATTGCCTACGAATATCGCGATCGCTCTGAGGTCATGACTCAGGGACATCAGGCAAAAGTGATTGTGGCAGATGAACACAACCATTGTTTAGAATTTATAGAGCAAAGATTAGTCAACGAGTCAGGCAAGTTACAGTTTCAATCTTCGATTGATTAAAAAAAGTTTTTGTTAAATAGCAAACAGTGAATCTGTAGCGGTTTATTCCAGATTACGACACAAATTTCCCTCATTTACCACAACCCGATAAACTTAAACTTGTCGATCGCTTTTTCTGAGTATCAAATTTCCCTAGGTTCGTAACAGAAATAAATTATCGTTGTAACGGTTGTAAAAGTTACATTAAAATTACAAGTTTTTTCACACAATTTGCACACAATATATAAGATAAATCATGACAGCAACAACTACTCGTTTTCCCATTGATTTAGGTGCTTATAAACCTTTAGCCTTAGATCCAAGCAAGGCGACTCTGACAGATGAACAAAGAGCAGCATTGACAGCTAATATTCAACTCTGCCGTGAGGCGATCGTGTTTTTTACTGCTACTGGTGCAGCCAGAGGGGTTGGTGGACATACTGGGGGGCCTTTTGATACTGTTCCTGAAGTAATGATTCTCGATGCTTTTTTCCGTGGTGCGCCTGATAAGTTTGTCCCCATCTTTTTTGATGAAGCAGGGCATCGGGTGGCGACTCAATATCTCATGGCAACATTGCATGGTGATTTACCGCAAGAAGATTTACTAAATTATCGTGGTGCTAACTCTAAATTGCCTGGACACCCTGAATTAGGTCTAACTCCTGGGGTTAAATTTAGTTCTGGTCGTTTAGGACATATGTGGCCCTACATTAACGGTATTGCCCTAGCTAATCCTGATAAAGTAGTTGTTTGTTTGGGTTCTGATGGTGCGCAACAGGAAGGAAATGATGCTGAAGCTGCACGGTTAGCAGTGGCGCAAAACCTCAATGTTAAGCTGTTTATCGATGATAACGATGTAACTATTGCTGGACATCCCTCCGATTATCTACCTGGTTACGATGTAGGTAAAACCCTAACTGGTCATGGTTTAGAAGTTAATGAAGGCGACGGCGAAGATCTTGATTCTCTCTATAGCCGTATGTGCGCAGCGGTAATGAGTGATGGCCCTGTGGCTCTAGTTAACAAGCGTCCGATGTGTCCTGGGATTGAAGGTATTGAAGGCACTACCCACGGACATGATGTGATTGCGGTGGATAAAGCGATCGCCTATTTAGAGCAACATAATCAAGGTGCAGCAGCCGACTTTCTCAAAAATATAAAAAAACCCAGCAATGATTATAAGTTCTTGGGAGTAAGCGATAAACTCGGTTCTAACCGTAACGTCTTTGGTGATGCGGTAGTTTCTGTCCTCGGTAAAATGAGTGATGCTGAACGGAAAGAGAAAGTGATCTTTATTGACAGTGACTTAGAAGGTTCTTGTGGTTTTAAAACCATTCACGATGCTTATCCCGATGTCTTTATCCCTTCGGGAATCATGGAACGGGGTAACCTTTCCGCTGCTGCTGGTTTTGGTATGGCAGAAGGGAAACAGGGTGTTTTTGCTACCTTTAGTGCTTTTCTAGAAATGTGTGTTTCGGAAATCACTATGGCACGTCTCAACAAGTCTAATCTCTTGTGCCACTTCTCCCACGCTGGTATCGACGATATGGCAGACAACACCTGTCACTTCGGAATTAACAATATGTATGCAGACAACGGCTTAGAAGATGGTTATGAAACTCGTCTCTACTTCCCCGCTGATGCTCACCAAATGACTGCCTGTGTTAACAAAGTTTTCCACGATCCTGGAATGCGCTTTATCTTCTCCACCCGTTCTAAAGTACCGATGATTCTCGATGATGCGGGTAAGGAATATTTTGGTGGTGATTATACCTTCACTCCTGGTAAAGATGAGGTGATTCGCGAAGGCGATGCAGGCTATATTGTCAGCTTTGGCGATGCTCTTTATCGTTCCTTGGATGCGGTAGAACGTCTTAGACAAGAAGGAATTAACGTTGGTTTAATCAACAAGTCTACTCTTAATCTCATTGATGAAGAGATGATGGCAAAAATTGGTAAAGCACCTTTTGTCTTAGTAGTTGAATCTTTCAATCGTCGTACAGGTTTAGGTAGCCGTTTTGGTTCGTGGTTACTAGAACGTGGTTTAACTCCCAAATATGCCTATCTTGGTGTTCATGAAGAAGGCTGTGGTGGACTTTGGGAACAGTTCTCTTATCAAGGAATCGATCCAGAAGGTATCATGAGCCATGTAAAAGGGTTAATCTGAATTAGCTTTAAGCTTTAAGCTCTAAGCTTTAAGCTTTAAGTAAAACAGTGTTGCAGGGTGGGTAAATTACTCACCTTTTTTATTGCTTAAAATGCTTTTGAAATAACAGGTTAAAACCATGATGAAAACTGATAATTTGATTGATTTACCTGATGGTCGTAAGTTAGCCTACGCGGAGTATGGCAAGCCAGATGGACATACCGTCATGCACTTTCACGGTTCTATGAGTTCTCGTTTAGAACCATCATTTTTTGGCGATGATCTCCTAAATCAATATGGTTTGCATTTTATTGCTCTTGATCGTCCTGGCATGGGACAATCTGATTTTCAACCTAATCGAGGTTTGACTGACTGGACGAAAGATGTCGTATTTGTTGCCGATAGCTTAAATATAGAGCAATTTTCTGTGTTGGCAATTTCTGGTGGAGGAGGATATGCAGCGGTTTGTGCAGCCAAAATTCCTGAGCGACTCCACTCTGTTGTCATTGTTTCTGGCGCATGGCAAGTAGATGATGAAGCAGTGAAAAACACTCAATTTCCCCTCAATCTCCTTTTTATCGTAGCTAGTAAAGCTCCTTTTTTATTACCAATGATGCTGAAAATATCAAATTTATCTTTTCAGGGTCGCCTTGAAAAGATTTTAGCTCGGATGAAAAAGAGTATGCCCACCCCAGACTACAACGCTTTGGCACAGTCTGGTAGGATGAAAGTCTTTCTCCAAGGATTTATCGAGGGTTTGCGGCGAGGGACAAAAGGGGCTGCGTGGGATCTCCATCTATCTGCTTATGATTGGGATTTTGACTTGGAAGAAATTAAAACTCCTCTTACCTTATTTCACGGGGAGCAAGACAAAAGCGTTCCAGTGGAAAATGTGCGCCGAAAAATCAGTAACTCTCTACCTACCGCTCGACTGGTTACTTATCAGGATGAAGGACATATTTCAATTATCATCAATCGTTATGATGAGATTTTTAAGGCTCTTGCACCAAGATCTTAGACTTCAATATCATCATCATCGATTCATGTTTTAAATCAGAAACGCCGAAAGTTTTAGTATGAAATTATTTATTGACCAGTTAATTACCCAAATCAAGCAAAAGCACACGCCTTGTATTGTGGGGTTAGATCCTGCATTAGAAAGGATGCCTGAAAGCTGGCTCAAAGAACAGTGTATAAATCAACAAAGTAGTCTAACCGACTGTGCAGAAGCGATTTATCAATATAATTTGATGGTCTTAGATGCGATCGCCGATCTGGTTCCCGCCGTTAAACCCCAGAGTGCTTACTATGAATTATTTGGTTCAGCGGGAATTGTCGCCTTAGAAAAAACTATTCAAGCAGCACGCGATCGCGATTTACTAGTAGTTTTAGATGTCAAACGGGGGGATATTGCTTCTACTGCCACTGCCTATGCTCAAAGCTATTTGCCGAGAAAGCCGAAACTTCCTCTAGAAGCGGATGCTATCACTATTGTTCCCTATCTAGGTCAAGACTGTGTTGAGCCTTTTTTCGAGGAAGCGATTAAATGGGGTAAGGGTATTTTTGTCTGTGTCAAAACCTCAAATCCTGGTGCAGCGATCGTCCAAGAACAAAAAATGAATGACAGATATCTCTACGAAATTATTGCCGATCTGATTAAACCAGCCTTAGCTAAAAGTATCGGTGAATTTGGTTATAGCGGTATTGGTGCAGTGGTGGGTGCAACCTATCCTGAAGCTGCGCAAAAGCTGCGAAAGCAACTACCTCAGAGTCTATTTCTCGTTCCAGGAGTTGGCGCACAAGGAGGAGGAAATGAAGGAATTAAAGCCTGTTTCAATCCTGATGGTTTAGGGGCGGTGGTAAGTAGTTCGAGGGCGATTATGTATCCCCATCAATACAGTGCAGCAGATGCTAATCGAGACACCATTCGACAAGCTGCCATAGATTTGATTACCCAAGTCACAGAGATTTTAGAATTCACGGGGTGACCAAGAACTAGTAAGATCTGGGTTTTTCCCAGGTCTACCTTTTCCCCTGGTTGATTTTTATGTGTATAAATCACGCTCAATTAATAGTTCCTGAAAACGTAATTCTCTTATTTCAGCCTCCCTATTGTCCCGAACTTAATCCAATTGAACGGGTCTGGCAATACATCAAACAAAAGCTGAAAAACTTATTTTTTTACTAGCCTTGATGATGTTAGATATAAGGTAGCTAAAATTCTTAATTCTTGATCTGAAGATATTGTTCATTCTTTGACTGGCTGGGACTATATTTTAGATGCATTATCTCTCTAGCCACTTTTGAGAATTGGTATAATCTCTTAAGATAAAAAGATACATATCAATAAATTTTGATGCAGCAAGTTATCAAGCAAGAATCTACCCAAATCTCGGCTGGCTTTCGCGCACTTTCTGATCCTCTAAGAATTCAAATCATTGAATTACTGCGTTCTCAAGAACTATGCGTGTGCGAATTATGCGAAAAACTTGAGGTGAGCCAGTCTAAATTATCTTTTCATCTTAAGAACCTTAAAGAAGCTAACCTCATCCACTCTCGTCAACAAGGGCGTTGGATGTACTATCGCCCTAATTTAGCTCAATTTGTGGCTTTAGAACAATATTTAGCTGAATACAGGAGTTTTGGCGATATCTTACCAGCTAAAAGCTGTGAATAGACTCCTTAATCCAACAAATCAAATTTATTTGATGTATCAATATTTTTTGATGTAAGATAAAACTACTCCTTCAATTTTTAGTGGAGTAGAAAAAATGAACGTTCGAGACAGAATAACGCTTAATTCATTACAAGTTCTAGGCTTAGGTTTAGGATTGGGTGCGACCTTAGTAGCAGTCTTTAATCCTATAGCTGCTCAAGAGACACCATTACCATTGCTAAAAATTGATGGGTCTAGCACTGTTTATCCCATCACCAAAAAAATAGTCGAAGACTATCAAGCCAGTCAAAAAAAGCCTGTCGAGATTGAGATTGAATTTTCGGGAACTGGTGGGGGTTTTGATAAATTTTGTAGTGGGGAAACTGAGATAAATAACGCCTCCCGTCCGATTCAACTAGACGAAATGAAAGCCTGTCGAGAAGCAGGGGTCGCATATATAGAATTACCCGTAGCTTTTGACGCACTGACTGTAGTTGTCAATCCAGCTAATGATTGGCTCGACACGATTACTACTAAAGAATTAGCTAAGATTTGGTCGCCCAACGCTGAGGGGAAAATTACCAATTGGAATCAGGTCAGACCGAGTTTCCCAGATAAACCGCTTAATCTCTATGCTCCTGGTGTAGATTCAGGAACTTTTGATTATTTCACCGAAGCCATAGTAGGAGAAGCGGGAGCAAGTCGTAGCGATGTTACCCAGAGTGAAGATGATGATGTCTTAGTCCAAGGAGTCAGCCAAGACCCTAACGCCCTTGGTTACTTTGGTTTGGCTTACTACGAGCAAAAAGCTAACCAAATGAAAGCTGTAGCTGTTGATAGTGGTGGAGGAGCAGTTTTACCCTCGTTAGAAACAGTCGAGGAAGCACAATATCAACCCCTAGCTCGCCCTCTATTTATCTACGTTAACGCTGCTGCTGCTAGAAAAAATAAGGAATTAGTTAGATTTACACAATTCTATTTAGAAAATGCTCCAGAAGTTGTAAGCAATGTCGGCTACGTTCCCTTACCTGATGAAGCATATCAAATCAACGAAGTTACCTTTTACAGAGGTGAAGTAGGAACTGTTTTTAATGGTAAATCTCAGTTTAATGTGACTATACCCGAACTATTACGCAAACAAGCTCAATATTAATTCTTAAATAAGTAATTTCTATGAATCCACGAAGTAAACAAATCGCCGTCAAAGCTGGCAGTCAGCTTAGTTTTTTCGAGAAGTATCTTACCTTATGGGTAGCTCTGTGTATTATTGCGGGAATTGCACTAGGAAAAATCTTTCCCAGGGTAGCTCTGTCCTTAGACTCGATGAGCATTTACAATGTTTCGATCCCCATTGCTATCTGCCTGTTTTTCATGATGTATCCCATCATGGTGAAGATTGACTTTTCTCAGGCAAAAAAAGCAGCGAAATCGCCCAAGCCAGTTTTGTTAACCTTAGTAATTAACTGGTTGATTAAACCCTTTACCATGGTGGCACTTTCTCAGTTTTTCCTGGGTTGGCTATTTCAGTCTTGGCTATCAGAAACCGAGCTAATCAGAGGAGTAGAAGTCACCCTGGCTAATTCTTATATTGCTGGCACAATTTTATTAGGAATTGCTCCTTGTACCGCAATGGTATTGATGTGGGGCTACCTGTCTTACAGCAACCAAGGACATACCTTGGTAATGGTTGCGGTTAACTCTTTAGCGATGTTGTTTCTTTATGCACCGCTGGGTAAATGGTTACTTTCAGCCAATAATCTCACCGTACCTTGGGAAACGATTGTACTTTCTGTCTTGATTTATGTCGGATTGCCAATGTTGGCGGGAGTTCTCAGCCGTTACTGGATTTTCCATAACAAGGGAAGACAGTGGTTTGAAGAGAAGTTTTTACATTATCTTTCACCAGTAGCGATCGCAGCACTACTTTTAACTTTAGTTCTTTTGTTTGCCTTCAAAGGAGAGCTTATCGTCAATAATCCCCTACATATTCTATTGATTGCTGTACCGTTATTTTTACAGACTAACTTAATCTTCTTGATTACGTATGTTATAGCACTCAAACTTGGTTTAGATTACGAAGACGCAGCCCCCGCAGCTTTAATCGGGGCGAGTAATCATTTTGAAGTTGCGATCGCCACAGCAGTAGTATTATTTGGTCTTAATTCAGGTGCAGCTTTAGCGACTGTAGTTGGTGTCTTGATTGAAGTACCAGCCATGTTGATGCTAGTAGAATTTTGTAAGCGTACTGCCAATTGGTTTCCCAGACAGCCAGAAAAAGCCACCTTACTAGATCCTCGTTGCGTAAGTCCTTATCAGTAGGTGGAATTATTGACCATTAACCATTAACCATTAACCATTAACCAGAATGAAAAAAGTCATGTTCGTCTGTAAAAGAAATTCCTGTCGTTCCCAAATGGCGGAAGGTTTTGCCAAAACATTAGGTAAAGACAAAATTGAGGTAACATCTTCTGGGTTAGAAGCCAGTCGAGTACACCCCACCGCCAATAAGGTAATGTCAGAAATTGGGATTGATATTAGTAATCAAACCTCCGATCCTTTGAGTGCCTTTAATGCTGATGATTACGATGCTGTCATTTCTCTGTGTGGTTGTGGCATAAATTTGCCCCCAGAATGGCTTACACAAGAAGTATTTGAAGACTGGCAATTAGAAGATCCTGACGGACAACCCATTGAAACATTTCACCGTGTTAGGGATGAAATCAAAGAGCGAGTAGCGAATTTAATTGACCAACTTAGCTAACAAAGAGTGAATTTAACACTAGGTTGAAAATTGCTCAATCCTGTAATTAGTCAAGCCAAAGAGTGGGGATTTATCTGTCAGTGCCAGGAATCTAACTCCTGGTTAATTCTCTCCCAACAACCAGATCGAAAATGGAAATTACAACAAAACGAAGATAGATGGATTTTAATAGTCGGGAATACTCCTCAACTTTGTCTTCATGGTTCAGAAGCGATCGCTTTTTTAAAACGCCATCACACAAAACATCACCAGCAAAATGATTAAAATGCTTTGACGGTAATTGATTATGGAATTCCAACAACTTTGGCAGCAATATAAAGATCCCCTTCAACTTCAAGAAATTCTCATAAAAGCCTATTAACATCTCAACACAGTCAACATCGTGGAGAATACATAAATGCCAGATCGAGTTTTATATCCCGATTATGTTTGGTGGCTCATCCCAGAGAAACTAGCAGGGATGTCTCGCCCTCCGCTAAAAGATTTACCCCAACTCTATCAAGCAGGGATGCGGGGTATTGTTTCAGTAATGGATGAGCCTTCAGGGATAAAAGAATATGAGGAGGCTGGATTTCAAGCTCTGTGGCTAGCAATCACAGGGGGTAAACCGCCAACTGTCGAACAAGTTAAGCAGTTTGTTCGATTTACCAAACCATTAATAGAAAAGAATCAAGCCGTAGTAGTTCACTGTACCAGTGGTAATCGTCGAACAGGAACATTACTGGCTGCCTACTTAGTTGAGGAAGGAGAATTACCAAAAACCGCAATTTCCTTGGTTGAAAAAGCACGTCCTACAGCCGAACTCAGAGAAGCACAAAGAGAATTTTTATTTAATTTATCTCAGTCACTACCATAATTTTATCTAGCAACATCCAGCATGACTAATTTCGACCATCCGCCAAGAATCTTATTTTTGTACGGCTCATTAAGAGAGCGTTCCTATAGTCGCCTCGTAGCAGAAGAGGCAGCCCGAATCATCACTGACATGGGGGCAGAAGTAAAATTTTTTCATCCCCACGAACTACCATTGCGGGGTCAAGTTGATGAAACCCATCCCAAGGTGCAGGAATTGCGAGAGTTAAGCCTCTGGTCGGAAGGTCAGGTATGGTCTTCTCCTGAAATGCACGGTAACGTGACGGGTATTCTTAAAAATCAAATTGACTGGATACCCCTAACCATTGGTGCAGTGCGACCAACTCAAGGTAAAATCCTAGCGGTGATGCAGGTAAGTGGTGGTTCGCAGTCGTTTAATGCGGTTAACACCCTGCGGATACTGGGGCGATGGATGCGAATGTTTACTATCCCTAATCAATCCTCGGTAGCTAAAGCCTACCAAGAGTTTCACGAAGATGGAACAATGAAAGATTCTGCTTATAGAGATAGGGTAGTAGACGTGATGGAGGAACTATATAAATTTACCCTACTGTTGCGGGATCAGGTTGATTATCTAACCGACCGCCATAGCGAACGCAAGGAAAAAGAAACAGCTAATAGTAAATAAACAAAGTAGTTGCAAATTCTGATCGAGATTAATGCTTACAATGATTACATTTAATCTTTAATTTTCCCTAGCTACTTATATCCCCAGATGCTCATTATGATTTCAGCAAAATCATCTCTAGGTTTACCAGTTGGTTGTTTGCGCAAAGTACACCACATTGCTCTCAATGTGAAAAATATGGAAGCATCCAAGCATTTTTACGGCAATGTTTTGGGCTTGCATCAGTTAACAGGAGATGAAGTCCCCTCAACTTTGGTCAAGCTAGTGGCAGCAGGAAAAGTTTGTAATTTTAAAACCCCTGACGGTATCATTCTAGATTTATTTGCCGAACCTGATTTGTCTCCTCCAGATCCAGATCCAGAGAAACAATTTACCCGTGCTAATCATTTGTCTTTTGATATTGAACCACAGCTATTTGACAAAGCGATCGCCATTTTGAAAAAGCTTCAAATTCCAGTGGCGATCGATGTTGTCACTCGTCTGACAGGGCGAGGGTTTTATATTTATGACCCTGATGGTTTTATTGTGGAAATTCGCTGCGATCCTGTGAATTAGTTATTTAGTAAAGCAACTAACAGGTTATCTGCCAACTTTTCCTGAAGCCAAAGCGGGAAATCTAACTAGATAAAAAGGTGCTTTAAAGGTATTTTCTCCATTGTTGAGCGGTGGAGAGTTCTGTAATTGGCTGACGGTGACATATATATAATCATCTGGGCTAAACGCCATGCCGTTAGTCCAACTGAGCAGTTGTTTATCTTGATATAGAGTCTGATATGTTCCCGTTGCATCTACCACCCCGATCGCATTATCAGTAATGGAGGTAATATAAACATTACCAGCACCATCAACGGTGATCCCATCACAGATGGGCTTGTCTCCATAGCGTTCGACTCTACTAGAGAGGTCTTCAGGGGTAAGAGCAGGATCTAATAAGTCTGCTGTGGCGATGCGATATAAAGAAGTGCTGCTCATGGGTGCATAGTAAACCCAATCATTATTAGGATCGATGGTTATGGGATTAGCGCCAACTTTAGCGGGCTTGCCTGCCATATTAATCACTCGTTCATCAACGATCAGGGGTATATCTTCAGGACGAGTGGAAATATCTCCTTCTAATACCCTGCGAGAGAAGCCTGTGTTGAGATCGACGACGATTAAAGCTGAATTATTTTCGCTGGCAGTATCAGTCAAATAAATTGCCTGATGATCTAGATCGACAGCTAAATCGTTTAAAAAAGAGTTTTCAGTAATAATTGGCTGAGTCAGATAAATTACTTGATAGAGTTGATCATTTTCTGTATCCCAACCCAGAATTTTTCCTGGTTTCGTTCCCTCACTATTATCGAGCATCCAGACTACACCATTTTCATCGGCTCTCAATCCTAATACCGTATTCAAACCGATTCCCTTTTCCTCTGGTTTGCTACTCCAGGCTTGATTAGGAAAGGGGACTAAAGTATTATCATCCAGCAATTCCACAACCCGCAGAGGCGCACCATAAAATTGATGCTGACTCATAATAATTCTGCCTGCTGGAGTGATGGCAATATTGCCTGGGGGGTGTTCGGCGGGAAATTCGGCAACTATTTCTAACTCGTCTGTCGATTCATTTTGAGCAACTACTGGATGATGAACAGCAAAAGATAAGCAGATAACTAAAGTCGCCACAGATGTTAAGTAGGCTAGAAAACGCAAGAGACGACTAGGATAAATTTTATGTTGATAGTTGTGCATAACTTTGAGCTAACAATAAGTAAGTTATAGTATCAATCAAAAACTTCTCAATCAATAATAAATAAGATGACAAGCTTACTACCGCGCAAGCAAAGTTCAATCTTTCCAGTTGGCTAAGTGTCGAAAATTACCTTAAAAACAAGCCGAGAACCATACAATACTAGTAACCAAATACTGAGCTATTTTAGGAAAAAAAGAAATGAACGAACGGTGTATGATTCCTGTCATTAAAGCTCTAACTGATTATCAAGCCTATCGAATTAGTCCTAACGATACTAACCGCTTGGCGATCGTTTTCGATCCTAGCAGCGCTAATGATTCATTAACTGTCTGTGTTGAAATTTTTGAAGTAGGTAGTGAAACTCCTCCCCACCGTCATAATTTTGCCATAGAAATGTTTTTTATTCTTAAGGGGGAAGGTATAGCAGTTTGTGATGGGAAAGAAACCTCTCTACACAGTGGCGATAGCGTGTTGATGCCAAAAACAGGAACGCACTATATCAAAAATACGGGTTCAGAGCGTTTGTATGCTTTATGTATGATGGTGCCGAATGAAGATTTTTCGGAATTAATTCGCAATGGGATACCTACGCCTCTAGACGAACAGGATTTAAAAGTATTGTCTCGGATCAATTAAATACCGATCAATCCACGCTGCTGATAGAAAATAAACAAGATACTTTTTTTTGATCGCAACCATTTAATTTGCTAATGAGTTAGTTGGTAGATTTATTAATCCAAATTAACTACAATTTGATTATGCATCAACATTTCGTGTGCCTTGATGAAAGGTAAATTAATCCAGGATAAGTATCGTATTCTCAAAACTTTAGGTCGTAGTGCCTTTAGTGAAACCCTTTTAGCTACGGACAATAGCAGATTTTACAGTCGTCGTCGCTATATTATCAAAAGATTTCGTCCTATTTTGGGCAATCGAGAGGCAAAAAATATTAGGCGTTTGTTTTACCAAGAAGCTAGAGTATTGAAGCGTTTGAGTGGTAAAAATCGTCAAATACCTCGGCTTTATGAATATTTTATGCACGGAGAAGATTTTTACTTAGTTCGAGAATGGATTGCTGGTTTAACTTTAAAACAGCTAGTTGAGCAAAAAGGACCACTATCAACAGAGGAAGTAGAACAAATTTTAAACAGTGTTCTCTCATTTCTCAAGTACATTCATAGCTATGGTATTGTTTATCGGCAATTAAAGCCTAGCACCATCATCTTACGTCAGGATTCCTGGTTGCCAGCATCGTGGCAAAACTACTTACCAGTACCGATTTATTTTGGTGGGGTGAAAGATTTAGAAACTCAAGTTGACAATCACCAGCAATACAATCCAGCTGTGCCTTATCGACGAGACTATATTCCTCCAGAACAGAAACAGGGGAAATCTGTTTTTGCCAGCGATCTTTACAGTTTAGGTTTAACAGCTATTTATCTCTTGACAGGTAAGCATCCAGGAGAATTCTCTTTAGATCCTCGCAGCAAAAAACTCATCTGGCATCAAGAAATTCCTAAGCAAAAAATTCATTTAGTTAGAGTAATTGAACGGGCTATTCGCCCTAAGATGAGCGATCGCTATAGTTCGGCTGAGGAGATGCTTCAAGCATTAAATTCTGTGCCAATCAATCTAGCTATGCCGGTAATTGAGCCAGCACCTAAGCAGATTAAATTCACTTCAGAATTCAAGGTAATTTCTTTATTGTCTGGCACGGCTTTGGGAATTTTGGCTCTTATTCTGGTTATTGTCAACTCTGATTTGATTCAGTTGGCTAAACGAGATGGGGAGCAGTATCTGAACAAGGATTCAGCCAATATAGTAACGGACACTCTAACTACTACTAGTTCACTCCTTCCCCTTAAACAGCCTGCAACTACTACTAATATTCCCGCTTTTCCACTAGGCATGACACAGCAGAACATTGAGGAAAAGCTGGGAGAACCAACCATGAACAGTAGCGGATATTGGCCCAATAGTAGAGCCTTGTTATATCAGGATGTTGTGCCAAGGCAGATTTCTTTAGGCTACTTAACCGATATTGACAGTACTAAAGTTCGTCAGGCGGAGATCGCCTTTTCTAGATCAGTAGATCTAGAGGCAATTAAACAGCAGGCAAAGCAGTTAATGCAGGATAATTATTCGCCAGAAATTGAGCATTATCTTGAGCAAATATATTTTAAAACTAGCTCTAGTCATGAGTTCCAGGTCAACAACATTGAAGGGGTGGTGCAGCAAAATCCTGAAGACCATATTTATCTTGCTATTTGGGATCGCGAGTTTCATTGACAAGCAGGTGCAGACAAGCTGAATATTTGATTAAACTTGTTGTTGCTGCCATAGTCGCAACCGCAACAAAAACTGCGCCCAATAATGACTTAAATCATCTGCATCCAGCAAGAAAATTTGGGCTGCTCGATCCTCAAGAGCGATCGCAATTAAGGCACGCTCGATCTGTACGCCATAAAGATGATTGACAGCAGCGGTATAGGCGGTAACCTGGAGACAATAATCGCTAATCCATGCTAGTTTTTTGGGTTTAGAGGCGGTTTTCCAGTCAAATAAACATAGTTCTCCTTGCCACGTTCCTAAACAGTCTAAACGCCCAGCATAACCCTGTTCGGCATGATATACCGCCGACTCTAATAAGTGAACTTCCCAGACGGATTCTAAAATAGGTTTGATTGAGTGCCAATAAGGATTATCTATTACATCATCGGGTAAATCTTGACCAGCCAAAAACAAATTGATTGCTGTATGAATCGAAGTACCACGACGGCAGGCTTGGGTACTAATTTGCTGTGCTTGAGCATATCCCACTCGTTTGCGCCATCTCTGTAAGGCAAGGCGATCTGCTTCGGGTTTAGTTGCCGCTAAAATTGTGCTGACAGAAGGATAAGCTTGCCCATCAAAAACTAATCTGCGTTGACGATTAACGGTTTTATATTGGGGAGGAATATAAGTAAACATAATAATTATTTAAACAAAGATCAAAGACACGAAAATGATCGATAACTTTTTTGGGAGGATGTAGCTTGATTAGCACCGCGGAATCTATGATCACTATAGGACAGTAACTAAAACCTATGAGCGCATTGATCGAAATTAAATCTTTATTAAAACAGCCTGAACATTTAGAAGCCCGTCTTAAAGAGATTCCCTCAGAACCAGGAGTTTATTTTATGCGGAGTAGTAATGGGGATATTTTATATATTGGTAAATCCAAGAAGTTACGGGCGCGGGTTCGTTCTTATTTTCGCCCAGCCCAAAAATTAAGCGATCGCATTGCCATGATGGTGCGTCAGGTGGCGGAAATTGAATTTATTGCCACTGATACGGAAGCTGAAGCTTTGGCTTTAGAAGCCAATTTAATCAAGAAGCATCAGCCTTATTACAATGTGTTACTTAAAGACGACAAAAAATATCCTTATGTCTGTATCACTTGGTCAGAAGATTATCCCCGCATCTTTATTACCCGTAAGCGTCGAGCAACTCAAAAGCGCGATCGCTATTATGGTCCCTATGTAGATACTCGTTTGCTACGCTACACCCTGCACATAATTAAGCGTGTTTTTCCCCTGCGCCAGCGTCGCCAACCTCTATTTAAAGATCGTCCCTGTCTTAACTACGACATGGGCAGATGTCCTGGAGTCTGTCAGGCAATGATTACCCCCGAAGACTATAAAAAGATCGTACAGAAAGTAGCGATGGTATTTCAGGGCAGAAGTGATGAACTGGTAGTTAGTCTACAGAGCAAGATGGATAAGGCAGTAGAACGACTAGACTTTGAAAAAGCGGCTCAATATCGCGATCAGCTTAAAGCTCTACAGAGTCTCAATGCCGACCAAAAAGTTGCCCTCGCTGATGATACCGTTTCCCGTGATGCGATCGCTCTTGCAGCGGATGACAAACACTGCTGTATTCAGCTCTTTCAAATTCGTGCAGGTAAACTGGTGGGTCGTTTGGGCTTTTTTGCTGATGCTCGTTCGGGTACACCAGGAGCGATTTTACAGCGAGTACTCGAAGAACATTACACTACCGTCGAAGCCGTCGAAATTCCCACCGAGATTTTAGTCCAGCATGAACTGCCCGAACCAGAAATCTTGACCAACTGGCTAAGTAGCAAAAAGACGCGCAAAGTAAGCTTAATCAATCCTCAAAGACAGTTGAAGGCAGAACTGATCGAAATGGTGGAACGCAATGCCAACTATGAGCTAGAACGTACCCAACGAGCTAGCGATCGCAATACTCAGGCATTACAAGATTTAGCAACTATTCTCGATCTAAGCGAACTGCCGAAACGGATTGAAGGATATGATATTTCCCATATTCAGGGTTCTAATGCCGTGGCTTCTCAGGTAGTATTTGTGGATGGTGTTCCTGCTAAACAACATTATCGCCATTACAAAATAAAAAATCCTGATGTTCAAATCGGTCATTCCGATGATTTTGCCAGCATGGCAGAAGTACTGGGGCGACGTTTTCGGAAGTATCGGCGCAGCGCCGAAGAACAGAATACTCCTTGGTCGGAGTTTAAATACCAAGCAGGGGAACAGCAAGACTTTCCCGATGTAATCATGATCGACGGAGGGAAAGGACAACTATCTTCGGTGGTCACAGTTTTACAAGATTTAGACTTACTAGATGTAGTCAAGGTAATTAGTCTGGCTAAGAAAAGAGAAGAAATCTTTCTCCCAGGAGCATCCCAACCTTTAGATACCACAGCCGAACAGCCAGGGGTGCAGCTACTGAGAAGAGTTCGTGACGAATCCCATCGTTTTGCCGTTAGCTTTCATCGCCAACAAAGACTAACCAGCAGCAGGCGATCGCGTTTAGCTGAAATTTCTGGCTTGGGCTTTCAGCGTCAAAAGCAACTCCTGGCTCATTTTCACTCCATTGACTATATTCGCGAAGCGACGGTAGCCAAGCTGACGGAAGCTCCTGGTATTGGCCCAGGATTGGCACAGGAAATATATAATTACTTTCATCCCAATCAAGTTAGTGACGGCTCTGTATAAATCTGTATACAAGAGCGAAGTTCTAAATAGAATGAGTATATGTTGAGAGAGAAAGAACTATGAGTCATCAGCAGAGAAATTGCGCATCACTTATCTTTAAAGATGCTAAGGTAACCAAGCAATATTCTCTGTCTCATACAGGCGTAGTAATCATTGGTCGCTCTCCAGATTGCCAGATTGCTTTAGATCCGTTTAAATTTATTACCGTATCCCGTCGCCATGCCAAGATTAAGCGAGTGGGCGCTCACTGGCAAATAGAAGATCTGGGAACAACTAACGGCACTTTAGTTAATGATTTACCGATTAATGGTATTCATAAATTACGCTCTGGCGATCGCATTATCTTGGGAACTCAAGGACCCGAATTCACTTTTAAATGTTTGCTGTATGATGTCAAGCTTGCTCCTTTAACAATGGATGCTCAAGATGCCCAACCAGACAAGAACAAAACTTCTCATCCAGATGCAGAGGCTAGGTTAACTGAGGTTTTTACGCCTAAAAACGCGACCAAGATTCAAGCAAAAAAAACTATCCTGAAGCAATCAATCACTTCTCGCTCAGTTTCCGCCAATGTTGCCCCTAAAACCCTCTGGAATTTGGTTGCCGTTACAGAGCGAGTGCAGTTTCCTGGACATTATGCACCAGTATTAGCCTTGGCATTTAGTCCCGATGGACAAATGCTTGCCAGCGCTGCTCAAGATCAAACGATCAAGTTGTGGAACATGGTAACTCAGACAGAAATTACTACTCTAAACGGACAGAAGCTAGCAGCCAATGCCTTGGTATTTAGTCCCGATAGCCAGATTCTAGCTACTGGTAGCGCAGACATGATCAAACTCTGGCAAGTGGCAACTCAAGCAGAGATTGCTTCTTTTACTGCCCATAACCTAGGGATTGCATCATTGAGCTTTAGTCCCGATGGTCAGATCCTGGCCAGCGGTAGCGTTGACCAAACCATTAAACTCTGGCAAGTAGCAACTCAAGCAGAGATTGCTTCTTTTACTGCCCATAACCTAGGGATTGCATCATTGAGTTTTAGTCCCGATGGTCAGATCCTGGCCAGCGGTAGCGTCGATCAAACCATTAAGCTCTGGCAAGTGGAGACTCAAACAGCAATTGCTACTTTAGCTGGACATACCCAGGGTGTTGGCGCGATCGCTTTTAGTCCTGATGGTAATACCCTAGCCAGCGGTAGCATCGACCAAACCATTAGACTTTGGGGTGTGGCAACTAAGGTGGAAATAGCAACGATTTCCACTCCCCATTGGCAAACAAGTGCGATCGCTTTTGCTCCCGATGGTCAAACTATCGGCGGTTGTGATGAGTCGGGAATTATTCGACTATGGCAAATTTGCTCTAGTTTAAATTAAAAGTCTGGTTTCACTTTACACAACTTTATAATGTAAGTGCTGTATGTAAACAAGATTTAGTATAATCTAAGTTTTTATGGCTTTAGTTTCCTTCCTGTTTTTCCTGTTGTTGTTTACTATCGTAGGAGCTTATGCAGCAACCCGTCAGCAGGATAGTACAAGTGATTACCTGCTTGCAGATAGAAAAGTTAATTCTTGGTTAGTAGCTTTATCGGCCCTCTCTACTGGACAAAGTGGTTTTTTGTTTACAGGACAGGTAGGATATGCCTATACCCAAGGCTTATCAGCCATTTGGCTAGCGATTGGTTGGGCAGTCGGCGATTATCTAGCTTGGACGTTAGTTTTTAAGCAATTACGTCAGGTTTCAGAAGCATCTAACTCGGAAACTGTCCCTGCATTTCTAGCACAAAAGCAACCTGGTTATCGTTGGATCTCTGTTATTTCAGCGTTAATTACGATTGTCTTTTTAGGTACTTATGCAGCAGCACAACTGTTAGCAGGAAGTAAAGCGCTCAATAGTCTTTTTGGCTGGGACTATGCTTGGGGTATTATTATTGGCACAATTATTGTAGTTGTCTATTGCTTCTCTGGAGGCATTCGCGCATCAATTTGGACAGACGCAGTACAAACTATTGTCATGATCGGTGCTTTGCTACTGTTATTTGTTGTCACTATTTTTGCAGGTGGTGGAGTTGGGAACATCTTCACCAACTTAGGACAGATAGATGCAAGCTTAGTAGCTTTATTTCCGACTAATTTAGCCTGGGGATTTTTGCCATTTTTCCTCGGCTGGCTAGTGGCGGGATTTGGGGCTGTAGGACAACCTCACATAGTAGTTAGGGCAATGGTGCTAGATTCGGCTGAAAATATGAACAAAGCACGAGATATTAGAACTATTTGCGGTTTTATTACTGCTTTTACCGCTATTTTTCTTGGTTTTGCAGCCAGAATAACCTTACCCAACTTAAGCGACCCAGAATTGGCTTTGCTCGATTTGTCTCAAGAATTGTTACCAGGAATATTAGTTGGAGTAATGCTAGCTGGTTTGTTTGCTGCCACAATTTCTACTGCCGATTCTCAAATACTATCTTGTTCGGCTGCTTTGACTCAAGACTTGTTTCCAGGATTAGCCAAGTCTTATAAATACGCCAAAATAGGTACTTTGGTTGTCAGCGCAATTGTTTTAATCATTGCGCTTGTTAATAACGAGAGCGTATTTAGTTTAACTACCTTTGCTTGGTCGATATTGGCTTCTGGGTTAGGAGTTTTACTAATATTACGGTGCTATGAAAAACCTGTATCAACTCCTGTGGCGATCGCCATTATGATTTCAGGTATTGCGGTTTCTCTGTTCTGGAGATTAGGTTGGGAATTGTCAGATGCTGTTTACGAAGTCTTTCCAGGAATGGCTGCGGGATTTATTGTTTATTTGGTGGTTTTAATTAAAGTCAACGCCGTAAGCAGAACTTAAATGTCTGCTCATAGCAATAAACTTATCTGTAGTCCAAGAATCTGTTTTGCAATCGGATTTAGCATTATTCAACCCAGGATTGTAAGCTTGACTAAGGTTATCACTTAGCTGAATCAATTTTTTACTGTTCCAATTGCGATCGCTGAATTGACTATTGTTGATAGACATTATGTTCTCTCCTTTCTGTAGCAAAATATACGTTTTCTATATATTTATATATTAGCTCAAGATTTCTAGAAAATGAATGTAGTAACATCCGACCTCAACTGCATTGAAGAGTGAAAAGCAATGTTGCCATAGCTTATGGATATTTAATCAATCGATTTTTTGAATACTGTATACTAATTCCCACAAGTAATTGGAAAGATCAAAAATATGCTGATAGTCAAAGAAAAGGCTCAAATATCCATCAAAGCTATCCTAAAGGATTCCCTTCGGTCAAAGCTAAAAGCTTAACCTGTCCTAAGTCTCTCGTTATTTTCAAGAATTGGTATTATCTAGAAATATTGAACCTTTAAACTCATAATTTTTAAAAATGTCTTATCCAAGAGATTTAATTGGTTATGGTGCAAATCCGCCTCATCCACAATGGGTAGGAAATGCCAAATTAGCTTTACAGATAGTTCTAAATTACGAAGAAGGTTCAGAATACTCGATTCCAGATGGAGATGACAGTTCAGAGATATATCTGCGAGAAGTACCAGGATCTTCTATGGGCAAAGGAATGCGAGATCTACAGGTAGAGTCTATTTATGAGTATGGCAGCAGGGCGGGTTTTTGGCGGTTAATGCGATTATTTAAAGCCAAAGATATTCCCGTAACTATTTTTGGTGCAGCCTTAGCATTAGAAAGAAATCCCGCAGCAGTCGAGGCAATTGTTGATGCGGGATACGATATTTGCTGTCATGGTTGGCGCTGGATTGGCTATCATTTATTAGACGAAGCGGAAGAAAGAGAACATATAAAAAAGGCAGTAGCTTCGCTTAAAAAACTTACAGGCGATCGCCCTTTGGGATGGTATTGTCGTTATGCACCCAGTCTCAATACTCGTCGTTTAATTGTGGAAGAGGGAGGATTTCTTTATGACTCTGATGCCTATAATGACGATTTGCCCTATTGGGTAGAAGTGGAAGGAAAACCTCATTTAGTTATTCCTTATACTTTAGATAATAACGACATGAAGTATTGTGTTGCTCCTGGCTTTAATAGCGGTAATGATTTTTTTACCTATCTCAAAGATGCTTTTGACGTTTTATATGCCGAAGGAGAAACCTCACCAAAAATGATGTCGGTTGGACTTCATGCTAGATTAGCGGGTAAACCTGGAAGGTTAGCAGCTTTAGCTCGCTTTATTGACTATGTTCAAAACCACGAGCAAGTTTGGATCTGCCGCCGTCTGGATATTGCCAACCATTGGATTAAATACCATCCTTGGTCTTAAATGAGTAACAAGTAACAAGTAATAAGTAATAAGTAATAAGTCCTAAAGGATTAGCTAAGTCTAACTACTTGAAGAGCGCGATCGCATCGCCGTTCGCCCGTACTTATTCTGATTTCATCACCAAATTTTTACAAAGAAATTAAACCTGCGGATATCCTGCTTGATAGGAAACTCTTAGAGCTTAGATCTAAAAACTAGTTATTCACAACGTAGTCGATACAATTGAAAACTGCTGTAATTGTTAAAGGATTAATGCTGCACAACAAACAGTAAAAAGCTTAAAATTTTGTCATCATTAATGAGAGCAACCTACACTTAATTTATCCTCTTAGTTTTTTTTATAAAATTTAAACCTAGCCACGGATTAATATTGAGTATTGATAAGTACATTGAATTTAATTTGTCAACTATTGCGCCAAATACTTTACTAAATAGCGCAATTGCTTTGATTGCTCAAAATCAAGCCGAAAATAAGCTAGGCTGTCTGCTAATCGTCGTAGCCAACAAACTGATTGGCATCTTAACTCAAAGTGATGTGGTGAGATTAGTAGCCAGCCAAACCAATTTAGCAACGACAACGGTTGAGCAGGTAATGACTCAACCAGTATTAACCATACTGCGATCGCAATGTCATAATCTTTATACAGTGTGGTCATTCTGCCAGCAGCATTCCATCAGTTACCTACCAATTGAAGAGGAAGGGCAATTAATTGGGGTAATTGGTGTTCGTAGTTTGATGCCATATTTCCCTCCCACTAAGCAATATCGCTCTAATGCATACCCAGTCGATCCCAATCAAAACAAAGAATTGCCAAATGGTTTGAGCGATCGCCATCAACTATCAACAGAAAATAAACAAGAATTAGCCAGATTTTTTGAGACTGCCAGCATCCAGTGTATTGTCGGTTTTGATAGCTATTTTATACGGACTAATGCCACCTTAAGTCAGATTTTAGGCTTTACCCCTGATGAACTAATAGCTCAACCTTTCATCAACTTTGTTCACCCAGATGATCGTGCAGCAACTATGGCTGAACTGGGTAACTTAATGACAGGAAAAACGACGATTTCCTTTGAAAATCGCTATCGCACGAAAGACGGTAATTATCGTTGGCTGTTGTGGACAGCAAATCCTTACATAGCAGAAAAATTGATTTATGCAGCAGCGCGAGACATTACAGAGCGCAAACTATCTGAGCTAGCTTTAGCAAAAAGCGAAGCCAAACTATCTAGAAGTGAAAATCTCCTGCGTACTATTGTTGAGTCAGAACCAGAGTGCGTTAAATTGATCCAACGGGATGGCACGCTCATCGATATTAATCCTGCTGGATTGGCTATGATTGAAGCAGATTCTCCCGAGCAAATACTTGGTCAATCGGTTTTTTCCCTAGTTGATCCACAGCATCGTCAGGCTTTTATTGAACTTACCCAAAGCGTGTTTGCAGGAAAATCGGCTAAGTTAGAGTTTATCCTCAATGGATTGAAGGGGACATCCCGTTGGCTAGAAACTCATGTTGTTCCTTTTCGAGACGAGGAGCAAATTACGGCACTACTAGCAGTCACTCGCGACATAACTCAGCGTAAAGAAGCAGAGATTCAACTTCAGCAAGAACGGGATTTTTCTGAGGCAGTGATTAATACTGTGGGTGCATTAGTAGCTGTATTGGATCGACAGGGAACAATCGTTAGTTTCAATCATACCTGCGAACAAGTTACTGGATACTACTTTGAAGAAGTTCAAAATAAACAGGTTTGGGATTTTCTGATTCCCCCTCAAGAAAAAGCGACGGTTAAAGCTGTATTTGAGCGACTGCTTGAGGGACAATTTAACAATCAATATGAAAACTATTGGATTGCCAAAGATGGCACTCAGCACTTAATCTCCTGGTCAAATACTGCTCTGTTTGATGCACAAGGAGAGGTTGAATTTATTATTGCGACAGGGATTGACGTTACCGAACAAAGACGAGTTTGGAACAAGTTAGAGCTTCAGTATCGACAAAATAAGCTGCTGACAGATATAACTCGTAAAATTCGGATGTCCATCGAGCTAGAGGCAATTTTGCAAACTGCCGTGACTGAAGTACAGCATCTGCTGGCTTGCGATCGCGTTTTAATTATGAAACTCAAGCCGAATCATAACGCTTTACCTATTAGCGAGGCGCTTTTGCCCGATTTACCAACCATGTTGGGTTATGAAATTGCCGATCCTCTGTTGCAGGGAAAATATTTAGCCAGATATCGCCAGGGAAAAGTACTGGCGATCGACGATTTAGCTACGGCAGCTATTGATCTAGACATTAAACAGCTTTTACAACAGTTTCAGATTAAGGCAAAGCTAGTTCTACCAATTCTTGCTCAGGGTCAACTTCAAGGTCTTTTAGTGGCTCATCAATGTCATCATCCGCGACAGTGGCAGGAATCTGAAATCCAGTTACTCAATCAGCTAGGGGATCAAATCGGCGTGGCATTATCTCAGGCTCAATTGCTCAATTATACTGAAAAGTTAGTAGAGGAACGCACCAAAGAATTAACGGCTACTAATGAACTTTTAAAATTAGAAATTGTCGAACGCAAACAAACCGAGCAAGAATTAAGAGAAAATCAGCAAAAGCTAGCGGGTATTTTAGATAATGCTGATGAGGCAATTATTTCAATTAACGAGCAACAGCAGATTCAGTTATTCAACCAAGGTGCCGAGAAAATTTTTGGCTATCAGGCAGCAGAAATTATGGGACAGTCTCTCGATATCCTGTTGCCTCAAGCATTTCGTCAAGTGCATCGTCACCACATCAAGCAATTTGCTGAATTACCCGAAAAATCTCGTCAGATGACAGATCGTAGTAGTAACGTCTATGGTCGCCACAAAGATGGTCACGAATTTCCAGCCGAGGCATCTGTAGCTAAACTACAAACTAAAGCAGGAATGTTTTTCACGGTCATGTTGAAAGATATTAGCGAACAGCAACAAACCCAAGAAAAACTGGAAACTTCGCAGAGTTTGCTGGTAAAAGCCGAAAAAATCGCCAAAATTGGCAGTTGGGAATACGACCATGAAACGAACCGCAAAAGTTGGTCAGAAGAACTATTTGCTATTTTAGGCTTTGCCCAAAAATATCCTGTCCCACCACCCTGTCAAGAAATTTTAGAACGTGTCCATCCAGAAGATCTGTTACTAGTTAAAAAAACTTTGCGTGCAGGACACCAACAAGGAACATCTTGGGAACTGAACTATCGATTGTTGTTTCCCGACGGCACAATTAAATATATTGAAAGTAGAGGCGAGCCAACGGTAAATTCTGCGGGAAAAGTTCTTAAGGTACTAGAAACAATTATGGATGTGAGCGAACGCATTCAAGCCGAACAATCTCTTCAAAGAAGCGAAAATCAGCTCAAGTTAATCACTGATGCGCTGCCAGTATTAATTGCCTATATAGATGCTCGGCAACGTTATATTTATAACAATCGTACTTACGAAAGTTGGTATGGTAAACCTCGTTCCAGTCTGCAAGGAAAATTGATTAAGGAGGTGGTTGGGGAGCATAACTATCAACAAATGTTGCCCTATATCAAGACTGCACTGGCAGGAAAGACAGTTACTTTTGAAAGTCAGCCGATTGCTGATGGGGGCAATTTCTACTGGATGAATGCTACTTTTGTTCCCGACTTCAATTCCCACGGTGAGGTAAAAGGATTTTTCTCGATGATCGAAGATATTACCGAACGCAAAGCAGTAGAGCAAATGAAAAGCGAGTTTATCTCTATTGCTAGTCATGAAATGCGAACTCCTTTAACTGCAATTCATGGAGTGATGAAATTACTTTCGGCAGGTCGTTTAGGAGAACTATCAGAATCGGGAGCTAAAATGGCAGATATGGCATTGAGAAATAGCGATCGCCTGGTACGTTTAGTTAATGATATTCTTGACCTAGAACGAATGGAATCGGGAAGAGATGAACTTAATCCACAACCATGTGATAGTGCCGAGTTGATCCAACAGGCGATAGATACAACCATCTCCATCGCAGATGAACAGGGAATTAGTCTTCAAGCTGATGCTCAATCTCTCAAGTTTTTAGGCGATCGCGATCGTCTGGTGCAAACTTTAAATAACTTAATTAGCAATGCCATTAAGTTTTCTTCTGCCCATAGTAACATTTGCATCTCCTCTAAATTAGACCAACAAAACATTCTCTTTTCAGTCAAAGATCAAGGTAGAGGCATCCCCAAAAATAAACTAGAAACTATCTTTGAACGCTTTCAACAGGTTGATGCTTCCGATTCCCGCCAGAAAGGAGGCACGGGTTTGGGTTTGGCTATCTGTCGTCACATTGTCGAGCAACATCAGGGCAAAATTTGGGTCGAAAGCGTTTATGGGCAAGGTAGCACCTTTTTCTTTTCAATTCCGCAATAGCGTTGCGAGCTTTCGCGCAGCGGGACTAGTCTACTCGTAGTGATATCTACACTGCAAAAAAATTATTTTGTCAGAACTTACTTGGTAAACTAATCTATGTTCTTGAGTGATTCTTCTCGACCATCTTGAGCCAGAAAAGTATTTAAGATGTTCGGGTTTTCCGATACCTTCAAAGGGATTAGCAATAGTAGCTTCAATTAGATTTAAAATTCTCTCATTTATCTTCTTGTCTTTTCTAAACCACCAACGTAAATCTTCTCTAAATTGACCATCAAAAACTACCGCCTTATTGCCCAACTCTTAATTCCTCACAAAGTTGTTGTAGGGTTTGAGGTTCGATTTGAACTCCTTCAAGTTCATCCGCCCTTTCCATAGCAGCAAATAGTTTCTTGGCATTAGCAGGGGATTTTAGTAAATGAAGAGTTTCCATCATACTAGAAAGCTCTGATGCAGCAATGATAGCAACATCTTCTTTTCCTGTTCTACTAACTATGACGCAACCACGGTTGTCAATAACTTCATCTAAAACGGATGCTAAATTTTGGCGTAAATTAGTATAGTTGGTTTGCTTGGCTAACATTTCTAAATTTAAGTACTTATATCTGTACTTAATGATAACACGGATTTTTGCTTTATTTACATTACTCGATAGTGATGAATATTCATTTTCGATGGAATGGTATATTCCCAGTTCAAGCGATCGCCTCTTCGAACATTACATTTATGACAAATAAATAACCTTAACGGCAACTATCTAGACAAACTCCAGGAAATTACGTAGACTAATTTTTATATTTTTATTGAGAATAAATTTCTTTTGTGAAAGAAGTCTTTGAGTGAAGCGGAAATACTATTGTCGATTGTCATGGCTAGAAATGCCTTGCTGATCAATATTTTGATTTTTTTTATCTAGTTTAGAAGCACAAGCCAAAGAAAAATTAAATCCTGTTAGTCAAAGTAATCAGCAATTAATAGTTATTACTAAAGAGAGTAGATCTCGACAAAGGGTTTCTACTACGGGAGAAAACTAAGTACCAAGTGCAGAAGTAATTCCTGGTAGAAATGATTTAGTTTTAAGCAAAAAATATAGAGGAGCATTAATTATGAACGCTAAAAAACTACGTAATCTAGCTTTTTCTCTCCATCGCTGGCTCGGTCTAACAGTGGGCATTATTGCCATTGTTATCGGCATTACAGGCAGTATTCTCGTTTTCTATCAAGAAATTGACCCATGGCTCTTAAGTCAAAGAGTAGGACAAATAGAACCTACAGGCGATCGCTTATCTTTAGAAGTAATACTCGACAAGGTACAAGCAAATTATCAAGAGCGCCAAGATCTTAAATTCGATAGCATTTCTCCTTTAGAAAAACCCGACCTGGTTCAAGTTAGTTTCATCGATAGCAAAGAACTTTCTACTGAAGTAGACGTTAGTCCTTATACTGGGGAAGTTCTCAATACCAGAGTTTGGGATACTAGCTTTTTTGGCAGGGTTTTTCAATTACATTACGCTTTACTCGCAGGTAATGTAGGTACTGCTATTGCTGGTATTGCAGCTTTATTTATGTTCATTCTCAGCCTGACAGGCTTAGTACTGTGGTCTGGTTGGCGCAATTTCATGGCTGGGTTCAAAATTAAATGGAATGCCCGTCTCAAACGTAAAAACTACGATATTCATCAAGTAGCAGGAATCATTTCGGTTGTTTTCTTGGCAATGATTGCCTTGACAGGATTTTTCTGGAATTTTCACGACCAAACTGAACCTTTAATCTATGCTGCCACTTTTTCGCCTAAACCAGTAGAACCAGTTTCTCAAGTTGTTCCTGGCACAACAACCATGAATTTAGAAGAAATTTTACAGCGCGCACAAACCGCTTTACCAGGAGGAAAAATTACCTATATTGGCTTACCTACAGAACCAACAGAAGTGTTTCATATTTATAAACAATTGCCAGGACAAAAAGATAAATACACTAGCGAAGTAGCTTTAGACCGCTATACAGGAAAAGTTCTCAAAACAGTAAATGCAACTCAAGCATTACCCTTGGGCGATCGCGTTTTGAATGCTTTTGTACCAATGCACTACGGTACTTTTGGCGGTTTACCCACTCGTATTTTATATATCTTCGTTGGCTTATCTCCCACAATTCTATTTATCACTGGTTTAGTGATGTATCGTTTGCGTCGCCGTCCACAACCAGTTGCAGAAGCGAAGAAAGCATTAGTGGAAAGATAAAATAATAATTAACTCCTTTTTTAGAAGACTATCATGGAATCTCTAATCCTGAATATACCTCCTGCCGTAGGTTTAACCGATGAACAATTTTATCAACTCTGTATTGCTAACGAACCTTGGCAATTAGAACTTACACCAGCAGGAGAATTAATTATTATGCCGCCAACAGGAGGAGAAAGCGGAATTAGAAATTCTGACATAACCACAGATTTAAACTTATGGAACCGTCAAACCAAGTTAGGAAAAGTCTTTGACTCTTCTACCGAGTTTAAATTACCTAATGGTGCTTATCGTTGTCCTGATGCTGCTTGGATTAAATTAGAACGGTGGTCAGCTTTAACCAAAGAAGAGCAAAAACGGTTTCCGCCTCTTTGTCCCGATTTTGTGGTTGAATTGCGTTCAGAAAGTGATGTTTTAGCGAAATTACGCCTCAAAATGCGAGAATATCAAGACAATGGAGCGCGCTTAGGGTGGTTAATCGATCCGCAAACCCCTTTAGTTGAAATTTATCGATCCCAACAAGATGTAGAAGTTCTAAATTTCTCTCTGGAAAATCCGCCTCAACTTTTAGGTGAAGACGTTTTACCTGGTTTTCTTCTAGATTTGACGATTATTCTCAATCCATAATCAATAGTTTTTTTTGATGACGATCGCGAGAAAAATAAGGAGTTATATTAAACTTAATTAATGATGCGGATAAATTCTAGAGGTAAGCCATCAAGATCAGCAATAAACGCAACTTCATAAAGGCGATCGCCAATCATTTGTTGTTCGGGCTGAAGTAGAACCTTGAGGGGAGCAATTTTGTCTACACTGGGTCTTAAAGTATTAATCTTTTGCTCTAGTTCAGCAAGCCAACTACTCAAGTTAGGAGTGGAATCAGTCAGATCGAAAGACAGATGATAGTAGCCAACATAATGTTCATCATTAAAAGCGTCTGGTGCAGGCTTTGGTTCGGGAATTTGGATTAGTTCAATTCTTCCCCCCAGTCCAGTCATCCAGCAAGCTAGAGTATAGCCTGTGGTAAAACGTTCATTAACCGTAAAACCTAGCTGTTCATAAAAAGCGATCGCCTGATGAATATCAGCGGTACGAATCGAAGCATGATGCATTTTCAATTAGCAGTGAGCAGTGAGCAATGGCAATACTTATCTTATTCAAATAAGAAACGGTAGGGATAGTGACGGGGAACTCCAGGTTCTTTTTCGAGGGTAAAGTTGATAATTTCCCAATAAGGTTCGGCATTTTCAGGGCTAAAACTGATTGGTAGCCCATAAAGCTTGGGAGATTTAAACTCTGGGCTTTCGCGCCAAGGATGACTACGCCCTAAATAAGAGCTAACTAAATCTCGATAACGAAGGGCAATAATCACCTTAGTTGCACGATAACCTTCAGTATACAAAGCATCCAAAGCTTCGTGAATTTCAAAGCGAATTCCGTCAGGATGAGTATGCTGACGATACCACTGGTTTTCCCACTGTCGCCAACTTCTGCCTGATGGCAAATGAACCAATTCCTCAATTTTAGGATCGGCTTCAAAAGCACCATGACGACTACACAGATAAGTATCCGTGAGAGTGAGAGCAGGAATTGTCTGTCGGCAGTGAGGGCAAACAATTTCGGGACCAAAAACAGGGTATTGTAAAGCTAAATCCATATGATCTAAATTGGGTTCTGTTTTCTTATAACACGGGTAAATCTGGTTATGCCTAAAATATCTTGATCTCGTTAGATAGCTTATCTTATAAATTATGGCTCAATCTCAGGATTTCTATTGGTCTGCGCCCGATTTATCTCTTGCTTCGTTTGTTGCCGATAATGCTACGGTGATAGGCAATGTTGCTTTAGCCGAGGGTTGCAGCATCTGGTATGGGGCAGTAGTTCGGGGAGATGTAGAGCAGATTGCCCTCGGCAAATATAGCAATGTTCAAGATGGAGCAGTGTTGCATGGCGATCCTGGTAAGCCCACTGTTTTAGAGGATTATGTGACGGTAGGACATCGAGCAGTAATTCACTCAGCTTATATTGAAACAGGCTGTTTGATCGGCATCGGCGCAGTGATTCTAGATGGTGTGAGAGTCGGTGCTGGAAGTATTATTGGGGCAGGTAGCGTTGTGACTAAAGATGTGCCAGAGCGATCGCTGGTGGTGGGAATTCCCGCTCAGAAAATCAAAGATATCAGTGAGGAACAGGCGCAAGAATTAATTGAACATGCTCGTAAATATCACAAGTTGGCTCAGGTTCATGCAGGTACAGGAACTGATTTGGGGTTTAAATAAATTGAATTACAGCAATTAAAAACAAGTTCATCTGAACTAAAAAAAGCGCTAAGATAAACAAGGGAAAAGCATTTGATTATTCATGTCTGATTTAATACTCTTTTGGCATCGTCGCGATTTACGAATTTCTGACAACCTGGGATTAAGCACCGCAGCAGAGAAAAGTAATCGGGTAGTAGGTTTGTTTTGTCTCGATCCAGGTATTCTCGACGGGGATGAGATCGCACCAGCTAGAGTTACCTACATGATGGGCTGTTTAAAGGAGTTGCAGTCAAGTTATCAACAGCTTGGTAGTCAATTATTAATTATTCGGGGTGAACCGCAAAAAGCCATTCCCCAGTTAGCCACCGCACTTAAGGCAAAAGCTGTTTTCTGGAATTTGGATGTAGAACCCTATGCCAAACAACGCGATCGCCAAGTAAGAGAAGCTCTGAGCGAACAAGGCATTGAAACTGAAAACTTTTGGGATCAGCTCTTGCACGCTCCAGGCGAGATTTTAACCAAGTCGTCAGACTTACCTTATAAGGTTTATACGCCATTTTGGCGTAGTTGGAACAGTCAAGCTAAACCTGGGGTAGCTCAAGAAATTAACCAGCTTAATGGGTTATCTAAGGCGGCAATAAAAACCGCTGAACAAGCAGGAGCGATCGCTTTACCTTCTGCTCAAGATCTAGGTTATCAGTGGGACTCTCCGTTATTAGTAGCGCCAGGGGAAACCGCAGCCAAAGAAAAGCTAGCCGAGTTTTGCGATCGCACAATCTATTGTTACGATGAAGAACGTAATTTTCCTTAT
Source organism: Pleurocapsa sp. CCALA 161 (assembly GCF_003003995.1). Taxonomy (GTDB): domain Bacteria; phylum Cyanobacteriota; class Cyanobacteriia; order Cyanobacteriales; family Xenococcaceae; genus Waterburya. The sequence goes on from NZ_PVWF01000044.1 coordinate 33,826, forward strand.
ATAGATGGTACTTCACAGTTAAGCGCTGCTCTCAAGTTTGGCGCGATTGGTATTCGAACTGTCTGGCAAGCAACCCTAGAAGTCGCTCAAAATTGCCGTAGTGATGAAGCTAAAAGCGGTGTCACTACCTGGCAAAAGGAACTAGCTTGGCGAGAATTTTATCAGCACTGTATGTTTTTCTTTCCCGAATTAGCTCAAGGTGCATATCGAGACGAATTCAAAGACTTTCCTTGGGAAAACGACGAAACCAAATTTAAAGCCTGGTGCGAGGGCAAAACAGGATATCCTATTGTGGATGCAGCCATGCGACAGCTAAATGAAACAGGCTGGATGCATAACCGCTGTCGCATGATTGTTGCCAGTTTTTTGACCAAGGATTTAATCATTGACTGGCGTTGGGGTGAAAAGTATTTTTTACAGAAACTCTACGATGGTGATTTGTCCTCCAATAATGGCGGTTGGCAATGGAGTGCCTCTAGTGGCATGGATCCAAAACCTCTGCGAATTTTTAATCCTGCTTCTCAAGCTGCAAAATTTGACCAGGATGGAGAATATATTCGTCAGTGGGTGGGGGAAATCAGTTCTCTCGATAGCGAGTATTTAGTCACAGGCAAAATTCCGCCTTTAGAAAGAGCAGGTACTGACTATCCTGAACCAATCGTCGATCACAAAGTACAGCAACGGAAGTTTAAGGCATTATACCAGCAACAAAAAGCTTAAGTGTCAGTTAATAGTTAACTATCGGTCTAAATAGCGAATATTTTCTATTATTTTCTATCTTTAGTTGGATGTTGTCATGGAGCGATCGCAGCCATCATATAAAATAATATAAGAAAAATATTTGAGGTCAGCTGATGTCATTCAATAAATTAAACAACTGGTTAAAGTCTTCTATTCGTGCTGTATTAACCATGTTCGTATGTGGATTATTATTTATAGCTGTTGCTAACCCTGTTCAGGCAGCAACTAGTAAGCCTAGTGACGGCGAAGCGAATCTAAACAGGATTCAAGACAAGACAGATGACGTGGCGCGTTCTGCCCCTATGGGAATTGACGAAGTAACCAAAGAGTCCCAGAAAGGATTAAACGAAGTACAGGGTGCAGCCGATCAAGATAAGATGATTTCCCCTGAGGAAGCAGATGCTACTACAGTCAAAGAGAAAGCAGCTAATTTCTTTGACAATTTAACTAAATAAATAGAAATAGAAATAGTAGATGATTGGAAGCTATATTGCTAATCATCACAACAATCTCTTTTTTTTAGATCCTGGCTGTATGAACCATTGTCGGTATTGCAGTCAGGATTTTTAATATCAACTAATTATCAATTAACAATAAATCCGCCTGGCAAAGGAAATGTTTAATTTCTGCGTAAAAATTCGGTGGTGAAATCAGAATAACTAATACTTGTTACTTGTTACTTGTTACTTGTTACTTATTACTTATTACTCAATTTTTTAAGTAACCTAATCTGAAAAGGATTTAGTATAGCCCAAAATTACCCCACATCCGACATGAATTCTCCAACTAATTTTATTGCTGAGGTAATTTCCACCGTAGGCACTTTGACTGAAACTTTAACTGTTGAAGCCCAAAGAATATTAGAGCGAACCACAGTATCGACAGGGCAGACTTTAGACTGGATTTCAGCTAATCCTGTACTCACAGCAGCAGATAAGATCATTGGCTTGGATTGGCTAATGACCTTTCTGGGCAAAGTAGATACTGCCAAAATTGAGAGTACTGTAGTCCAAATGCGATCGCAATATCCTCATGAAACACCAAATCAAATTGCCCAGCGTTTAATTATTCAAAAAACCTGGGCAGGTGGACGTTTAGGACTATTAACTAATATTATTCCTCCTATAGCAGCGCTGTTTTTGGGTATAGAATTAATTGCTACTACTAAGCTGCAAACTGAAATGGTATATGAAATTGCAGCAGCTTACAATTTAGATCTAAATGATTCCGCCAGACGAGGAGAAGCTTTAGCGATTTTTGGTTTATCTTTAGGTGCTGATGTGGTCAAAACAGGTTTAACCGTAGTGGAGATTGTTCCTGGCATTGGACCAATTGTTGGTGCTTCTACAAATGCAGCTATGCTGTATGTTTTGGGGCAAACTGCCTGTCGTTTCTATCAAGGTAAAGTTTACCATGCCGAAATTACATCAATGCAGACCAAAACTAATACAGATTGGCAGGTAGCTTTAAAACAATCTCAGGTGATGGATCGCATCTTGGCGCATATGGTACAGGTAAGTTATCCAAATCAAGCCTGGGCAGAAATCTTACCCAAAGTAAACACAATTTCTCCTTCCTCTGTAGAAACTCTTGCCGTCAATCTTCAACAGCATCATGACTTATCGGTGCTACTGGCAGAATTGATGCCTGAGTTTGCCCCTCTAACCTTAAGAAGGTGCTATGACATTGCCATTGCTCAAGGCAATATTACCCAAGAAGAGCAGGAAATTTTGCATCAAATCGCTGTTAAATTCAATTTAGATCTTTCAGCAGTGAACAGTGAACAGTAATTCTCAGGTAATTATTTTTGAATACTTGATTGTAATATCAATCTTTAATTAAACTCTATGACTGTTCGTGAATATACAATTTTAATCGTTGACGACTCGGCTGAAGATCGTGAAATTTGCCGTCGCTATTTAGGCAAGGAAATTACTGTTAACTATAAAATTATTGAAGCGGAATCTGGGGAAGAGGGTTTAGAACAATTTGCGCTGATCCAACCAGATTTAATCCTACTGGATTATCTGCTGCCTGATTGTAACGGTTCGGAATTTATCAAAGAGTTACAAGCACAGATAAATTTTATCCCACCTATTATCATGCTGACGGGGCAAGGCAATGAAACCGTTGCGGTGGAAGTAATGAAAAAGGGGGCAAAAGACTATTTAGTCAAAGGGCAATTAACCTTCGAAACTCTAGCTACTTCAGTTAAGAATGTCCTCCAGCAAAATTATCTACAATCTTTGCTACACAAAAGTATTCAGCAACAACAGTTAATTGCTGAAACTGCCTTACGGATTCGTCAATCATTAGATTTATCAGAAATTCTGGATACGGCAGTAAAAGAAGTGCGTCTATTGTTAAATTGCGATCGCGTAGTCATCTATCGATTTGCCTCAGATATGAGTGGCGATATCGTTGCCGAGTCAATTACCCCTGGCTGGACAAAAGCTGGGGGAAAAAATATAGTCGATACCTGCTTTCAAGAGCAAGGTGCAGCTAGATATGAACAGGGCGAAACTCTAGCAATTAATGATATCTATGAATATGGTCTTTCTTCATGTCATATTAAGCTTTTAGAAGATTTTCAAGTTAAGGCTCATATAGTTTGTCCTCTTTTGCTTTCTACTGCAACATTAGAAAAACATACTAAACTTTGGGGCTTATTGATTGCTCATCAGTGCAAAAATACTCGTCGTTGGAACACGGATGAAATAGAATTATTAGACAAATTGTCAGTCCAGTTAGCGATCGCCATTCAGCAAGCAGAATTATTAGACAACTTAAAAAGCGAATTGGAAACCCGAATGCGGGTGGAGAATTCCCTGAAAGAAAAAGCTCTTGAACTAGAATGGTTTAACCGCGAATTACTCAAGATTACATCTTTGCTAAAAACTCGCAATCAGGAGTTAGATCGATTTGCCTACGTTACTTCTCACGATCTTAAAGCGCCTCTAAGAGCGATCGCCAATTTAGCAGCTTGGCTGAGTGAAGATTTAGAAGGACAGATTCCTGAAGAAAACCAACAACAACTGCAATTAATGCAGTCTCGGGTTAAACGGATGGATGGTTTAATTCAAGGGTTATTAGAATATTCTCGCGTGGGGAGAAAAGATACTCCAACCGAAACCGTTGAGGTTAAAGATTTAATCAATGAGGCGATCGATTCTTTATCTCCTCCACCAGGATTTGAGATCGTGATTCCGCCTAATTTGCCTAGTTTAACAACCGAAGCTCTTTTACTCCAGCAAGTTTTTCTGAATTTAATTAGTAATGCCATTAAATATCATCCCCAGCAACAGGGTAAAATTACCATTCTGGTGGAAGAACAAGCTGAATTTTATCAATTTGCAGTTCAAGATGACGGATTAGGTATCGATCCGCAATATCACGAACGTATCTTTACCATCTTTCAAACTTTGCAAGCTAGAGACTCAATTGAAAGTACAGGCATTGGGTTATCAATTGTGAAAAAAATTGTCGAAGCTCAAGGGGGAAATATCTGGGTCAAATCTCAACTTGGGCAAGGGGCGACTTTTTATTTTACCTGGCGTAAATAAAACAAGGAACAATAGCAATTTTTTCAAGGTTTCATGATATTGATACGCAAATGTTTACAGTAAACAAAAAGTTTCTCATAAATTTTCTAAGCTTTAAAGATAAAGTTGCATTGCTAATTATGTAGTTTATTCTAGTTTGGGTTTTACCTCATGTCTGACCAGTGTGTTTGCAATAACCATACTCCTCTAAGGCTATATATCAAGCATGGCAGACTTCACAAGCACTTGATCAATAGAAGTGGTTCTGGTTCGCCCAATTATCTAACTATCATTTAATTTAGGTCTGACTTTTGATAAAAAATTAACCACGTTGCTCTTTATGGCAGCAAATTTCGGCTAATTCCTAAATAGCAATATTTATTTTCAACTAAGCGATCGCAATATGATTGCTTCTAGTTAATGCTGATATTTTACGTCAAGCCTTGACTGCAAGAATGGCAACTAGACTTTGTTCAGGCTGCGTGATTATCTTCCAGATACCCTAAAGGATCGCGTCCCGCTCGCCTTTTTTCAAGATTTGAGATTTTAACAACAACTAACTCAACTAACTATTAAGAGGAAACAGTGCAATGTTAGATGTGAATCATTCTAACGAGTCAATCTTAGCGAAATCACAAGTAGCACCATCACCATTAAATTTGACCCAAATGGATAGAGAATCTCTCTGGCATCCAATGGTGCAGCATAAAAAATATGAACGCAACCCACCCAAACGCATGGATAAAGCATCGGGTTGCTATGTCACCGATGCCGAGGGCAAAGAATATCTAGATGGGGTATCGGGGTTATGGTGCGTCAATGTGGGTTATGGACGCAAGGAACTTGCTGATGCAGCCCATGAACAGTTAATTGAATTGTCTTATTTTCCTTTGGTGATGAGCCATTCCCCAGCGATTAAGCTGGCAGCCAAGTTAATTGAATTACTTCAGTTTGAGGGCAAGGTTCACTTTTCCAATAGTGGTTCAGAAGCCAATGAAACAGCATTTAAAATGGCGCGGCAATATCACGCCCAAACAGGCGGTACGAGGCGATATAAAATTATTTCTCGCTATCGGGCATACCACGGTAATACTATGGGTGCGCTGAGTGCTACTGCTCAAGCAGAAAGACGAGCGAAATATGATCCTCTTGTCCCTGGCTTTCTTCACGTTCATCCCCCCTACTGTTATCGTTGTCCCTTTGGCAAAACTTACGGCTCATGTAACATTGAATGCGGGACTAATATTGAAAATACGGTAATTCATGAAGGAGCAGAAAGCATTGCGGCGATTATCGTTGAGCCTGTTATTTCGGGTGGGGGCGTCATCGTTCCTCCCGATGAATATTTACCCATACTACGGGATATCTGCGATCGCTATGGCATTCTGTTAATCTTTGATGAGGTAGTCAGCGGTTTCGGGCGTTTAGGTAAGATGTTCGGACATGAACATTGGGGAGTCAAGCCAGATATTATTACCCTGGCAAAAGGGATTACCAGTGGTTATCTACCTCTTTCGGCAACCGTTACCCAACAGTACATTTTTGAGGCTTTTTTAGATGAGTCCGATCCCACCTCCCACTTCCGTCATATTAATACCTATGGCGGAAACCCCGCCTCCACTGCCCTGTCTTTAAAAAATATCGAGATTATCGAAACCGAACAGCTGGCGAACCAGGCTGCCAAAATGGGGACATATCTAAGGGCAGAATTATCAGCATTAGAAGATCATCCCTTTGTAGGAGAAATACGAGGTAAAGGATTACTCCTTGGCATTGAATTGGTAGCCGACAAAGAAACCAAAGAACCCCTCGCAGGAGAAAAAGTAGGTGCAGTTGTGGCTCGCTGTTTAGAACTTGGCACAATTATTGGACGCAATGGTAGCACTATTCCTGGACTTTCTAACGTCTTAATTATTGCTCCACCCTTGATCTTAACTGAAGTAGATGCAGACATGATTGTTCATAGTTTAAAACAAGCTTTAGATAGCCAAGTAACAAGTAACAAGTAACAAGTAACAAGTAACAAGTAACAAGTAACAAGTAACAAGTAACAAGTAATAAGTAACAAGTAACAAGTAACAAGTAACAAGTAA
>NZ_PVWF01000178.1 GCF_003003995.1 Pleurocapsa sp. CCALA 161
GCTATGACTACAATTACCTTGGTCAACTTGAATTTTATCATAGTCGATTTGTTGGGCAAGGATCTTAAATTTAGTGGACGTCTCCCACTCTGGGACTATTTGATCCGCAGAGGGATGGAAAAACCATTACTGGGTTATGGTTATGGTGCATTTTGGAATAATCCAGCTGAAAGGTTAGGAGTCCAGCTAAATACCTGGATTAAAGCTGTTGAGCAGAGCGGGAATTCTCATAGTGCTTATGTAGAATTATTTTTGCAGTTAGGCTTTTTGGGCATGGCACTAGTAAGCTTGAGTTTTTTGTTAGTCTTAATTAGAGTGATTTTGTTGCTTGGTTTTACCAAACAAATAGAATATTTTTGGATGCTGCAACTATTATTATTTATCGCTATATCTAGTTATTCTGAAGTTTTTCCAGGACTACTGGTTTCTTATCGCTCTTTATATTGGGTATTGTATGTATCTATTGCCTGCTCGTCTGCAATTCATTTAAAACGAATTTTTAAAACTGGTAATAAATTAATCAATCTTAAATATGAAAATACTACATATCAGCACGAAGGATCTTGAGGGGGGAGGTCCCCGTGCTGCTTATCGATTGCATAGGGGATTGCAAAATATCAATATTTCTTCTCAGATGTTGGTTCAACAAAAAATGAGTAGCGATCGCACCGTAATTGCACCCCAAACTAATCTGGAAAAGGGGCTTGCCAAAATAGGTGGAATTTTAGATACCATACCGTCAAAGTTCTATCGTCAGCGCGAACCAGCTCTCTTTTCAACTCAATGGCTACCCGATGCAATTTGTTCGAGAATTGCTCGACTCGATGTAGATTTGATTAACCTGCATTGGGTTGAAGATAATTACTTGCGGATCGAAACAATGGCTAAGTTAGGTCAACCTATTGTTTGGACTTTGCATGATATGTGGGCTTTTACAGGAGGGTGTCATTACGATGACAATTGTGGACGATATGTCGAATCTTGCGGTGCTTGTCCTCAGCTAAAAAGCGATCGCCAGTACGACTTATCTCGTTGGGTTTGGCAGCGAAAATTTCACGCCTGGAAAAATCTTCCCCTGACTATCGTTACCCCTAGCGAGTGGTTGGCTAAATGTGCTGGTTCAAGTTCTCTATTTAAAAATTTACGAGTTGAAGTAATTCCCAATGGTGTTGATATACAACGATATAAGCCAGTTAATCGTCCAATAGTACGAGAGCTAATTGGATTACCTCAAAACAAACATTTAGTAATGTTTGGTGCAATTAAAGCCACTAGTGATCGTCGTAAGGGATTTTATTTTCTGCAAGCAGCTTTAGAAAGTTTATGCCAGTCGGGATGGCAAAACAAGTTAGAGCTAGTTGTAGTTGGTGCTTCACAACCAGAGAAAGAGATTTATCTCGGCTTTAAAACTCATTACCTAGGTAAATTAAACGATGATATTTCTTTGGCGCAAGTTTATGCGGCTGCGGATGTTTTTGTCGCACCATCAGTTCAAGATAACCTACCTAATACGGTTGTAGAGGCGATCGCCTGTGGGACTCCTGCTGTTGCTTTTAATATTGGTGGAATGCCAGAGATAATTGAGCATCATGTCAACGGTTATTTAGCTCAACCCTTCGAGATCGAAGATTTGGCGAAAGGAATTGTCTGGATCTTGGAAAATCAAGAGCGACATCAAAAATTAGGCGATCGCGCTCGTGCTAAAGCAAAACAAGAGTTTAGTCAAGAATTACAAGCACGCCGTTATGCATCTCTTTACAGAACCCATTTGACACTAAATCCAAATTGTTGACACTCCTGCGTTTCCGCTACGCTAAAAATGTGGGATTCTTGGCTTACTGACAAAACTTACCCTGACAAATTCTCATCTTGATAAATTTGTTGTTCTCGATTGATAAAGATATCCGCTAAAGCTCCGTAAGCTTCTGTCCAAGCTGTCATTACGTCTGGAGTAGCGGCATCTCCAAGTACATCTTGAATCGCTTTTAACAAACATTCCCCCACGACGGGATATTGTTCTGGCAAGACGTGGGTAGCAACATGACGGTAGGCAATTTTGTCCACTGCTGTTTTTAATGCCCCCAAGTCGTTAATGTGGGTAGCGTAGGCATATACTGCGGTAGCAAGTTTGGCTGATTGAGTACCGTTAGCTTGTGCTGACATATCAAACTGGGATTTTACTTCGGGATGGGTGGCAAACATGATTTCATACATCCGCGTTGTAATGGTTTTGCCATGTTCTTTTAAGATGGGGGCAGTAGATTTAACAATATCGATAGTTTGTTGGCTAATTTTCTGGGTCATGATTACTTACTCCGATCAAGTTAGGTCAATGTGAGATTTTCTTGGGTTTGTATGGGCATGGATGCGATCGCTTACCGCAGCTTTAAAATTTTCCCTGCTGCTGCTAATAGTAATATCTGATGTCCAGAGGCTCTAGCAAAATTGAGCGTAGTTGTCATGAGTCATATCCAAACTCGATTAGAGTCGTGCATATTAACTATCGAAAGATCTGCTTTATTAGAAGTCATTTCGCGATCGCCAGAAATTAGCCTACGCATACTAGAGGTGTTTAACAAACGGTTACAGCAACTCCACAATACAGTCCACGGATTGATTTCCGAGCAAGCAACGGTACGTTTAGTGAGATTAATTCAATATTATGGCGATGCTTACGGCTATGCTTCGCAAATCCACGATGGTACTTATCCAGTAGCAGACGGAGAACGTTTAAATGTTAAATTACCCTACTATCAAATTGCTCGTAGTATTGGTATTACTTACGAAGAATGTGTGCGGTTGTTCAAAAAACTCAAGGGAATCATCACCTATAAACGAGGTGGCACGATTATTATTTTAGATCGCTCACAATTAGAAGCATTTAGTGATCCCAAAAGTACAAAATAATTTAACTATAATACCAACTTCCCTTGGTAAAGGTAATATTTAATTTATACATTTATGATTTTTCAGTGTATGATAACGATTATCATTATTTTCTATAATAACAAAATAAATGCTATTAAACGTTTTTTTTGCTTCCAGGAGAAATTTCTTAAAATACTCTTTAGTAGCTGGTTTAACTTGCATATCGGCTATTTCAATAAATGCGCTGGCTAAGGCGCAAAATAATTCCAGTCCCAAAATTGTCACGACTTTCCTGCCGATTCATCTGTTTACTCAAGCCGTAGTTGGAGATACGGGGCAAGTAAACATTTTAATTTCTCCTGGGACAGAAGTACACGATTATCAAGCCACCCCAGATGATGTCAAACTGTTAGCCCAAGCAAATGTGTTAGTGGAAAACGGTTTGGGTATTGAAGAATTCTTAGCAGGTTTAGTAGCCAATGCAGGTAATGCTAAACTCCAGCAAATTGATGCTAGTGAAGGAATAGCAGTCATTAAAGAGGAAGAACACGAAGAAGAAACAGAAGAAGAAACAGGACACCACCATGAAGGAGGAAATCCTCACGTCTGGCTAGATCCAGTGTTGGCACAACAACAGGTAGCCAATATTCGCGATCGCTTAATTACTATAAATCCTAATCACGCAGATAGCTATCGTACCAACGCCGAGGCTTATATTCAACAACTACAACAGTTAGATAGTGAATTTACTCAAAAATTAGCACCAGTTCAAGGTTGCAACTTTATTACTTTTCATGATGCCTTTCCTTATTTAGCACAACGCTACGGACTCAAGCAAGAAGCAATAGTAGAGATTCCTGAAGATAGTATTACTCCAAAGGATATCCAAAGAGTACAACAAGCTGCCAATAAGTATCAAGTTAAAGCCCTACTTACCGAACCTGGTATCGAAGATAAGCGCATTCAACAGATATCCAGTGACTTAAATCTACCATTAGAAGCGATCGATCCTCTAGAGTCAGGAAAAACCGATACCCAATATTATTTTCAAGTCATGCGAAATAATTTAGCAGCTTTAGAAAGAGCTTGTAAATGAAGTGAACGGTACTTTGCCTTGAAAAGGCACCTGCGTTCACCGCCTTCCGCGGTTAAAAATCACATTGTCCTGCGGGAAGAGGAAAAGTCAAAAGTAATCTTGTTGATTGTTGCTTTTGCCTATAAACAAACAGTAAATTTAATGCACCAAAACTTATCTGTTACCCAACCCATAGTTACAGTTCATAATTTATCGGTAATGCGCGGGGAATACCTAGCGGTAGATAATGTCTCTTTTGAACTATTGCCAGGTACTCATACAGCGATTATTGGCCCTAACGGTGCGGGAAAAAGCACTCTGATCAAAACTGTTTTAGGCTTAATTGAAAAGCGATCGGGTAAGATTAGGCTGTTTAATTGTAATAATAAACAGTTAAAGCAATTTAAAACTGAAATTGGTTATATTCCGCAAAAATTTCCTTTTGATCGCACCTTTCCCTTAACTGTATCCGAATTAGTGGGTTTGGGATTAAATAACAAACAATGGTGGTACTCCAATAAACGGAAACGAAAGATGATCTACCAAGCCTTAGAACAGGTTCATCTAACTAAACAAGCCAAGCAAAAAATCGGCACTCTTAGCGGAGGGGAATTAAAACGAGTCTTACTGGCTTATTGTTTGGTCGTTCCCCGTCGTCTCCTAGTTCTCGATGAAGCTTTAGCAGGGGTGGATGCTACGGGAGAAATCGAATTTGCTGCTTTGCTAAATAATCTCAAACAAGAACAAAACTGGACAATTTTAGAAGTTTCTCACGATTTAGATTTAGTCAGTAAATATTGCGACTCGGTAATCTGTTTGAATCGTCGCTTACTATATCAGGGTTCGCCCTCAACTACTCTCACTCCAGAAAACCTCTTACAAATATACGGTTCTTTAGTTAGTCCCACTTGTCATCATCATGAACCCAGCAGACTTTCTGAGTCTTTTTAGTTTACCCTTTATGCAACGGGCGGTATTAGGTGGCGTACTGCTTGGTATTTTAGGGGGAATCTTGGGCAGCTTTCTGATCCTGCGTCGTCTATCTTTATTTGGCGATACTGTAGGACATTCGGCAATGTTGGGAGTAGTTTTAGCTGCGTTGTTAGAACTTCCTTCCACTGGGACATTGATTGGTTTTACAGTTGCTTTTGGATTAGGGGTTATTTATCTAATCGACAAAACTGATTTAGGCAGCGATACAGTCTTATGTATTTCCTTATCAGGTTCAATAGCTTTGGGAACAATTGGCTTTAGTTATTTAAAAGGATATCGCGGTAATTTATTATCAATTTTGTTTGGTGATATTCTAGCGATTAGCAATACAGATTTAATTTTATTGTTGTTACTCTTAGCTGTAACTTTAGCCTGGCTAATTATTAGTTTGCCTGAGCAAATATTATTAACTCTCAACAGCGATTTAGCCTTAGTCAAAGGGGTATCCGTTCGCTCTCATCGCTATTTTTTTATCGTGCTTTTAGCAATAACTATTGCCCTAACTATTCGGGCAGTTGGTATTTTATTAGTTAATGGTTTTTTAGTTATTCCTGCTGCTTCTGCCAGATTAATTTGCCAGCAGTTTGTCCCTTTTTTAGCTACTGCTGCGGGTATGGGTGCGATGAGTGGAGTAACGGGAATGGTTATTTCTGGCGCGTTTGATTTGCCTAGTGGCCCAAGTATTGTTTTGGTTCAGTTGTTTGGGTTTTTAGCAATGGCTTTATGGTTTCGGCAGGGTTGAAGTTGAAGGTTTTGGATCTTTTGAATATAAGTTTTTTCTGTTTGTTAAGTGTAATGTTTAAGCCGAATAACATCTTTTACTTGTTCCAACAGTTTTTTAGGAGGTTGTTCTATGGTGAATTATACGGAACAATTCTGTAATAATAAACAGTTACATGAAATACTTAAATGTTTGCTACAAATATTATGAATGGGGACTAGGGGAGTAGGAAAAATTTATCTGTATTATTTTTTTTGTAGTTCATATTATATGCATATGCCAAATGAAAACTAACAGTTTTATGTTAAGTCAGTGGACATTGATTATAATCGCAATTGCTGCGGTTCTGTTAGCCGTTACCTCATCGCGCATTCTCGGAACTCATGCTTTAGGTTTCGGTACAACTGGATTCATGGCGTTGCTTTCTCTCGGTAGCACAGTCCTTCTCGTAGCCGTTCTCATTTTTTCAGCCATAATACGAGGTTGGTTTAGCTTCGCTGTAAGTCTAATGTGCCTTATTGCGATGTTTTTATTTTTCAGAGTGAATGGGAAGCTTTCTGCCCAGGTATCTCACCAGACTAGATATTCTGGTGATCGCATAGCAGCAGCCCTAATCGAATTCAAACAGAAAAAGGGGGCGTATCCAACTCAACTTAATGAATTGACACCCCAGTTCTTGACCCAGGTTCCCAGTCCAACTTTAAAAGGAAGTACATTTTTTTATAGACTCGAAGGCGACGCTTTTGTGCTAGGTTACACATCAACGAATTGGATGCTCTGCACTAGGGGTGTAGATACTCCGTGGCATTGCGACGATTGACTTTAGCATATAAAAAATCGCTGAACGCGGACGATACCGCGGAAGTGATGACCTTAAAATCGTTAAATGCTCCAGTTGTGTTACTGTCAGTTAGCTCTATCCGTTAAGAAAAAAAGTGCGATCTTATTTAAGTTAAGAGATTTATAAAAGACTCGTTTTAGGCGATCACAAAAT
>NZ_PVWF01000045.1 GCF_003003995.1 Pleurocapsa sp. CCALA 161
CTAAGATCAAGGAGTATATTGATCATCAAGAATCGCCCTAAAGGGCGAGGTTTTCGACCCATTTATTAAACCGATAAGCTCCTAGAAGAAAGCTTTTCAGGATGATCGGCTGCTAAAAGTTTTACAGGTACAGGTTGATGAATCAACGTTGGTCAAGCTATGAGCTATATATGAGCTATAGTTCACGCACATCAGCCACTTGACCTTTAACTGCTGCTGCCACCACCATTGCTGGACTCATCAGTAAGGTTCTGCCAGTCGATGAACCTTGACGACCTTTAAAATTACGATTAGAAGAAGAGGCACTAATTTGATCTCCCTGTAGCTTATCAGGATTCATAGCCAAGCACATCGAGCATCCTGGTTCACGCCATTCAAACCCAGCCTGTTCAAAGATTTTATCTAAACCTTCGGCTTCGGCTTCCTGTTTAACTCGTTCTGAGCCTGGCACAACAAAAGCTTTTACTGCTGGTGCTACCTGATGTCCCTTGGCAACTTTGGCTGCTTCCCGCAGATCGCTAATTCTCCCGTTGGTGCAGCTACCAATAAAACAAATATCAACCTTAGTTCCCTTCAAAGGTTTGCCTGGAGTTAACTTCATATAACTATAGGCTTCTTGGGCGATCGCGCGATCGCCTTCAGGTAAATCATCTGCCACAGGAATGTTTTCGCTGATCCCTAGTCCTTGTCCTGGCGTAATCCCCCAGGTAACTGTCGGTTCAATTTCAGCAGCAGCAAATTGAACTACATCATCATAAATTGCATCGTCATCACTGCGAATACTTCCCCACCATTCAATTGCCCGATCCCAAGCCTCTCCTTGAGGGGCAAAATCTCGACCCTTTAGATAATTAAAGGTTGTTTCATCAGGATTGATATAGCCACAACGCGCACCACCCTCAATCGACATGTTGCATACCGTCATCCGTTCTTCCATCGACATCGCAGCAAAAGTAGAGCCAGCAAATTCGTAGGCATAACCCACACCACCTTTGACACCAAGCTTACGAATAATATGCAGAATGACATCTTTGGCAAATACACCGTGAGGTAACTCACCATTAATTTCAATTTTACGCACTTTGAGTTTAGCCAAAGCCAAAGTCTGGGAAGCCAAGACATCTCTTACCTGAGAAGTACCGATTCCAAAAGCGATCGCGCCAAATGCACCATGAGTTGAAGTATGAGAATCACCACAGGCAACCGTCATTCCTGGTTGAGTTAAACCCTGTTCGGGGGCAATTACATGAACGATTCCCTGATTTCCCGAACCGACATTGTAGAATTTGATGCCGTAATCTTGGGTATTTTGTTCTAATGCCTGGATCATCTCTTCTGCTAGGACATCAGCGAAGGGACGAGTCTGATTTTCTGTTGGCACAATATGATCTACTGTGGCGACTGTTCTTTCAGGAAACAATACTTGAAGGTTTCTGGCTCTTAGCATCGCAAAAGCTTGAGGACTGGTTACTTCATGAATTAGATGTAAACCAATAAAAAGCTGGGTTTGACCAGAAGGTAATGTCCCAACGGTATGTAAGTCCCAAACTTTATCAAATAATGTTCCCTTACTCATATAACTATGTTGCTGGTGCTAAAAAAGTATCTGTGGTTTATTTTACAATTTTTGCCCAACGACTTTTAGCTTAAGACTAAATATTATTAATGAGCAGAGTATCAGTGGTTTGTTAGCTAGAGATTGATAAAAAGCTGTCGAGGATGTCTGCGTGGCGGAAGACACAAATGTCTGGGTTGCGATCGCTTCAGGTTCTCCTGTGGGCTTCATAGCAGTAAAACTACACTCAGAGGATAGCATGGGTGAGATATATATGGTCGCTGTCGATCCAGATTTTCAAGGTCAAGGCATTGGCAGCACTTTGATAAAATTTGCTCTGGATTGGATGAAAGATGCGGGGATGTCTATTGCTATGGTTAAGACTGGAGGCGATCGCGGTCATGCGGTAGCACGTCACACCTATGAAAAGCTAGGCTTCGAGCTATTTCCAGTCGCCAGATACTTTAAAAAGTTATAAGTAACCTAAGATGTAAGTGTGCTGAGAGAGACAAAATCGTGAGTCGAATTGTTATTACTACAATTGGAAGTCTAGGAGATCTTCATCCCAAAATTGCGATCGCACTGGAATTACGCGATCGCGGTCATGATGTTGTTTTTGCTACACACCAAGGATATCAAGCCAAAATTGAAGCTTTGGGGTTTGAATTTCACCCTATGCGTCCCGATGGTACAGACGATCCTTTAGAAATAGCACGAATGACCGACAGAAAGACAGGTTCGGAATACGCTGTTCGTAATTGGCTGTTACCAAGTTTGCGTGAAACTTACACTGATTTAATAAATGCTGCCAAAGATGCTGACTTTATGATTGCTGGAGAAATCGTCTATGCTGCGCGATTAGTCGCTGAAAAATTAAGGATTCGCTGGGCATCATCTGCCCTATCTCCCTTTTCATTCCTCTCTGCTTACGATCCATCTGCGATCGCTTTATTCCCTTTTTTAGCCAAGTTACGCGGATTTGGCGTACCAATCAACCAAGTTATCATTCAGTTATTAAAAACAGTTACTAAATCTTGGGCGACACCGATTCACCAACTGAGAAAAGAACTCGAATTACCCCAACTCATTGGTAATCCCATCATTGATGATAAGTTTTCTCCCTATCTGGTGTTGGCGATGTTTTCGTCAGTTTTAGCAAAGCCTCAGCCTGATTGGGCTAAAAACACTGTAATTACAGGATTTACATTCTATGATGGCAACCAAAATAAGACAGAACTTTCCCCAAAACTCCAGCAATTTTTAGATGTAGGTGAGCCACCTCTTGTATACACGCTAGGTTCAGCCAATGTGCTAAATCCTGGTGTCTTTTATCAGGAAAGTATTCAAGCAGCAACACAATTAAACCGTCGTGCTGTTTTGTTAATGGGTGGAAATACGCTTCCAGAAAATCTACCAAAAGATATCATTGCTACAAACTATGCGCCATACTCGAAAATTTTCCCTCACGCTTGTGCAATTATCCATCAAGGTGGTATTGGAACGACGGCTCAAGCTATTCAAGCAGGTCGCCCAACTCTCATAATGCCTTACACTTATGACCAACCTGACAATGCAGCCAGAGTCCAACGATTAGGAACTTCTCGCACGATTCTCCGCGAGCAATATTCAGCATTACGAGTTGCCAAGGAGTTAAGTGAATTGGTAGGCAATCCTCGTTATGCAGCAAAAGCAGCAGAAATCGGGCGTATAATACAGTCAGAAAATGGTGTAGTGGTAGCGTGTGATGCAATTGAGAAACAGCTTGAAGCAATTAAATAAATAGATCGCTCAAGGATTCGATCTTTTTCCTTCAGGCAAAGAAGGATAGGGTTTATAAGGCATGGGAATATATTGTACTGATGGACGAATGTTTTGAGGTTGAGGATAAAATTCCATCAGCTTATAAATAGATTTAGGCAAACCAACTGTAATCGGCAAACCAAGTTCTGTTGCTTCTTCTACAGTAATCGGACAGTCATGAGTAATTTGTCCTGTGGTGAGGGTATCTACAATTTTTTCGATATTTTCTGGTGCAATCTTGGGCTGAGGAATTTCATCTTTAAGTAACGTTCTCACAAAACGTTGTACTTGATTGATGGCTTTGCGCGATAAATCCGCCATGATTAAAGTCTGATCGTCAATTTCGGCGATGGGTTTTTGTTCGACCACTTTAACAATGCTAGCAGCAGCCATGTTCCCTAGTTGAGGATCTACTGGGCCTAAAACAGCATTGGGATCCATGACAATCTCATCGGCAGCTAAAGCAAGCATTGTTCCACCACTCATGGCATAGTGAGGAATAAAGACGGAAACTTGGGCAGGATGACGAATTAAGGCTCTGGCAATTTGCTCCGTCGCCAATACTAAGCCTCCTGGCGTATGCAAAATAAGATCGATTGGGACGTTGGCAGGAGTAAGACGAATTGCTCGTAAGACTTGCTCTGAATCTTCGATAGAAATGTAGCGACTCAGCGGAATTCCTAAAAGACTGATAGACTCTTGTCGGTGAATCAGTAAAATAACTCGACTTTGACGGTTTTGCTCGAATTCTTGCAAGGCGCGAACTCGTCGAAATTCTGTTTGGCGACGCTGCCATAGCGGTTGCAAAGAGGAGATGATTAAAAATACCCAGAATAGATCGAAAATACTAAAACTCATTGTGATCGCCGTTCGTTTTTACATTTTATTTTTACCAAATGGCGTTAGAAAAACGATTCATCTAAAGGTATAAATTACTCTTCCTTCATTGTTTTTAAAAAGTAGTCTTTCGCATATTGCTAGTAACCACCAAGCTACGAGCAAGACTAATAGCAATATTTTCAGTAAAGCGATCGCTTTACTCGGTCGTTTATCTAACTGACACTCTATGTAAGGCAAATTCAAGATTGAAGAGATTTGTAGCATCAACAATAGGATCAATCAAATCTATGGTATCTTTGAATATTCAAAAGTAAGTGTTATACTTAGCTTTGGTGTTAAATGCCTTGATGCTTATAAAGCAGAGGATGTTTTTGACTAAAATTACATATCATATCGCTCTCGTGGCTTAGTGGCAAAGCACCTCCTTGGTAAGGAGGAGATCACGGGTTCAAATCCCGTCGAGAGCTTGTCGGTCTAATAATTTCTACTAAAGCTTTCTAGCTTAATTTCTTTTTTTACTAAGCAGGTTCTTGGCTGAAAACTTGCTTTGTGACCTAAATAATCCAATGTGTAATCCTTACTCACTTCGCTTCCAATTGCCCAAATGACTAAATAGGAGTATAAACCGCATCAACTTTGAAACTGGTACTTTTAAACTGATGGTTGGAGTAGTAGTGGGTAGCAAGTATTAATAAGCTCAAATAATCTATCGGCGATTGCGACTTTGATAGTTCGGTTTTACATATTGGTAAAGAGAAAAATACCAGATAGTATCATTACAGTTCAGAAGTATCACTTGAATTATTTTGCTTAGATACTACTGATTATAAGAGGCTAAGTGGAGGTTAGAGACTTAAAGTGCAAAACTGGTTGCTACAGAATTTAAGCGATGTACTTAATCAAGAATTAGAATTACGAACTACCTTACCTCAAACTGCTTGCTGTTTAGATGTTGAGCAGATAAACGAGAAGCAGCCCCAAAAATATTACAGTCAAAAACATCGTTTAGCAGAGTTAAACGCTCAAAGAGAATGGCGAGGCGCGATCGCTTCTGTCGAAGAGATACTCTTAGCTGAAATTACCAGCAACCAGCAACTAGCATCAGCAGCTAAATCAGGTTTAGTTTTTTCTGCTCCTGTTCCTCTGCTTAGTAATTGTGAACTAGTATCTAATTTTCAGTCGGCAATATTTACCCCAGATGCTTTTAAAGTCAATATGCTGATGCCCTGTCGTCAGTCGCCTGAACCTACAGTCGTGCCAAAAAGTGCAGCAGTAATAGAATTACCTCTAATTCCTCAAGATCCTATTGCTCAAGAACAATTTTGCTTGGTACTAACTGCTAATTTTGGCTTAGTTCTGGTATTAGGCACTGATGCAGAAGGTAATCCTAAATTTCATTTTTCCTTCGATCCTGTTACTCTAAGCAAAGTTTGGAACACCTTGCGATCGCGCTTAGTAATTACTAAATATCATCATTTAGAAGAATTAGATCGCCTAGTTGAACAGTTTGCGCCACCTACTCCAGATTATCAGTTGGTAACTAATTTTAGTCGTCTTTTATTGCATCACATACCCGATCTAGAGTTTCTATCGGCTAATTCTCGCCAGGTTGAAACCGTAGCAGCAACTGCTGAATCAGCACAATCAGTTTTTCAGGATCATGGTGCTACTAGTTTCATGGAAATGGAGCTACTACAGGCACTGACTCACGAAATTCGTACTCCTCTGACTACTATCCGTACCTTAACCAAACTGCTTTTGAAGCGTAAGCAAGACTTTAAACCCAACGTCATCCAAAGATTGCAAACCATTGATCGCGAATGTAGAGAACAGATCGAGCGCATGGAACTGATTTTTCGCGCTGCGGAATTGGAATCTACGTCTCCTAGTGCCAAGCCTGTAGAGCTAGTGGCTTTTTCATTGGAGCAAGTGTTTCAGCAAAGTATCCCTCGTTGGCAAGAAAAAGCCAAACGACGTAACGTAGAGTTAGATTTTACTCTTCCCTCGAACCTCCCTAGAATAGTCAGCGATCCTAGAATGCTAGACACGGTTTTGACAGGAGTAATGGAAAGCTGTACCCGTAGTTTGCCGACAGGAGGACATATTGATGTCAAGATTTCAACGGCAGGAAATCAGCTAAAGTTACAAGTGCTTTCTCAAGCTAGCAACAGTGATAATCCGTTTAAATCTTTGGGACAGTTACTCACCTTTCAACCAGCAACAGGTTGTCTAGGTCTAAATTTAGACGCCACTAAAAATATATTTCAGGCACTAGGGGGTAAACTCACTGTTAGACAACGACAAGAACAGGGTAAAGAACTAACTATTTTTCTTCCTTTAAACAATTCATATCAAACTTCAAAAGTCTAAATAATTAAACCGTTTAATTCTGCACTGTAATCTAATTTTTTGATAAAGCGATCGCTTTTTAGTAAGGCGATCGCTTCTTTTGATCTTAGTAAAAATACTTACTTTTTTGTTACTTAATAATTTATATTTTTCTTCACTTCAAGTTCACAAACTATCATCAAGCAACATTGTTTCTTTACAATCTGAATGAGGTAAAATCAGTGTTTTCAATAATTTACGTTTGGTGTTTATTACTGTTATTGTTGATTTATTAGTAGATACTAAATTAATTTTCAGTTTGAAAATCTTCAATCAATATAGAATTTCCTTTATTAAAAACAGTAAAATAACTCCAATGTTTAAATCGATCAACCTGGTAAAAATTAGTTCGACTGCTCTTTTAGGTATTTTAGCAACAGGAACTTTAATCTCACAGTCTGCAATGGCTGCTCCAGTAAAAATAGATTCACTAGATACTACTCGCGTTCCCGCAACGTCTCGTACAGGTAATGTTTGCGACCAAAATGGAGCTAATTGTGCAATCAAGAATTATGGTACTGGAACGAATATCAAGTTAAATGGATTTAGAGCAGGTGGTCAAGATTATTCAATTTTAAAACTTGTTGATGAAGTCAGATTTCAAAGAGTTAATAATAGTCAAGTTCAAGGTCAAAAACATATTTATTTTTTAGAAAAAGGTAGTAATAACTCTATAGGGAGTTCAATGATTTCTACTATGGAAGATGCTGTTAGAAGCAACTTTATTAATAGTGGAACGGATAATGTATTCGCTAATAGCGGAGGAGTTAATCTTAATAATATTGAGCGGGTTGATTTTTTGATTAACAGCGGATTAATAGTTAAACCAGAATATACAAATGATGCGGGATTTTTGCTCTTAGAACGTGGTGGGAATGACCCTTTCAAAATTGCACCTATTACAGCAATTGATGCTAATGGAAACCCCAGCAGTTTTGGTAATTTAATCAGCGTTCCTGTTAGTACTTGGGGTAGCTCAAACCTCAACATCCTAACGAATGTTTTTCAAAATCAGTCTAATTGGAATGCTCCTAGATTAACTGGTGATATAGGTAGTCAAAATATTAAAGGGGTTTTTATTTCGATTGCTTCTCTAGGAATTGCTTCAAATCAAACAGTTTATGGTTATGCTATATTTCCTGGCGATATTACCTCTAGTAGTGATTTAGTGGGTTTAAGTAATTTTCCTAAGACTACTTCAGCAGACTCAGGTCAAGGAGGATTAGATTTAATCTCTAGCGGTGGACTTTTCATTCCTGAAAATGTACCAGAGTCAGCAGTATTCAAGCCAGCCTCGGCGGTGAATGATATTATTGCCACAAATGAAGATAATAGTGTCAATGGGAATGTCTTGACCAATGACATTGGTGATAGTCTAGTCGTGACCAGTACAGGTCAAAAAACTTTGACATCGGGTGCTAAAGTAAATATTAACAGCAATGGTACTTATACTTATAACCCCAATGGACAATTTGAAGCTTTAGAAACTGGTGTTACTAGAACTGATACTTTTAGCTACACCATGAGAGATGGTAGTGGGAACGTTGGTAGTGCAACTGTAACTATCACAATCAACGGTGCTGCCGATACTCCCGATGCAGTTGAGGATTCTTTCACTACCGATGAAGATACCAGCACTACTGGCAATGTCAAAACTAATGACACAGATCCTAATGGTGACAATCTTACTGTTACTATGGTTAATGGACAAACAGCTAATGTAGGCAATCAAGTTCGTCTTGCTTCTGGTGCTTTATTAACTCTTAATAGTGATGGGACTTTTACTTACAATCCTAATAGTAGATTTGAATCTCTTAATGACGGACAGACTGCCACTGATACTTTTTCCTACACCATTAATGATGGTCACGGTAATACTGATAGTGCCGATGTCACTATGACCATTGATGGAGTTACAGATCCTGTTGTCGACTAGATAAATGACAAATATTTTAATCTAATTAATGACACGTTTTAGTTAGATTATTGGATTAAGATAACTGTAAAAAAGCCCTAAAGGATTAATGATCGCCTTACTCAAAAGCGATCGTTTTTTTGTTTAAATTACCGAACAAATTGAGGCATGATTTCTGCTGCGGTGAACAAGCCAGTAATGCCACGACGATTAAAAGCCATTCCCGCTTTAAGATAGCCAAAAGCAGGGCCACAGACGTTAGCTGCCATACTAGTTTCATCCCCTAAAGTAAAAGTATGGGTAGAGGTTTTGCCTTCAAAAGTACGTCCTGTAACTTTGACATTGGTGCTTAGAGGTTTTTTGGGGTTACGGGTGTCTACCACACCTCCTACAGTAACGCGATCGCGATCGCAAATACCAGCTAGTTCCAACATAATGTCGTCGGCGTGTTCCATATTCTCCAAGGAGATAATGCCATTGGTTTTGTCTAACAAGGCAGCAACTTCTTCATCAGTCATTGCGCTTGCTTTTTCCACATCATATTCGGGCATATGAGCAATATCTTCTCTAATGGTGGCGCGATATGCCTCCCAATTAGCAATTCCTACCCCAAAAGTAATTTTAACACTGTGAATTTCACTATAGCTTTGAGCAGCGATCGCCGCAGCAGCGGTTAATAAGCCAGGAGTTGCACCACAGCCTGTTAGATAGGTAATACCTGCCTGCTGTAAATCAGACTGCAATTCCAGCAATTGTTCTACGGCGCTAGTTCTTTTTAAAGCATCTACCAGCACTCCTTGCCATCCAGCATGGATAAATTGCCGTGCCACATCTGCCATAAAGGTATTGGGTAAGTTAGGTAGAGCAAGAAAATAGCCATCTACGTCAGCATTTTCGACTAAATCTTGGATGCTATTACTACTCAAAACACCCCCAGTCGCTAGATACCCTACAGAATGATGCTTGTCATAGGCAGAAATTGCTGCGTCTATATCTAAACCTGCGGATCTGTAAACATAGCCTTTGTGATCTGCTGCTGCTACCAAGGTCATCTCTTGTTTGGCAGCCAAAATCTTGGCTGCTGCTTGTCCTAAACCACCAAAACCTAATACTCCAACTCTGATCGGATTACCCGCTTGATTGATCATCATCTCTGACTCTAACTTGAATACATACAAGATTGTATAATCCCAAGCTCATAGCTAAGATTAAATTAAAAGTTATTTTTACCGATCGCCAACTACAACACAATTTATTTAATATACAACTTATGATTTTTAAGAGCGATCGCGCCAACCTAGGTGATTGTTTTGGTGTTTGATTATCAAGCGATCGCCTTGTTGTTTGTAGAAGAACGACCTATTATCTGTCATCACCGTTTTATAGTTAAATTATACCGATCTACTTAATTGAAGCTAAAAATTGAGAATCATGACTGAATTGTTAGAGCAAAAATGCGTTCCTTGTACTGGCAGCTTACCGACTGCTACAGCAGCAGAAATTGATACTTACAAAAAACAGCTACCCGACTGGAATCTGATTACCGAAAATGGTGAATTACGTCTACAACGAGTTTTTCAATTTGCCGACTTTAGAGACGCACTAGCTTTTACTAATTTAGTCGGGAATCTTGCAGAGGAAGAAGGACATCATCCTGCTTTACTGACTGAATGGGGTAAAGTGACCGTTACCTGGTGGACTCATGCTATTGGTGGACTTCACCATAATGATTTTATTATGGCAGCCAAAAGCGATGCAGCGTGGAAAGCAAAAGAGTGATGCTCTAACCCCTATACGAGCGTAATACCTGGCTCATTCTCTGTGCCGACCTAAATTTCTATTGCCAATTATTTGCCATTATCGCTCCTGACAGCCAAGATAGTAAGACTTTTAGAGATCTTAATTATTAAAACTAGTTAATATCCATTAATTGCGCAAGTGCGATCGCCAAAAAATCATGGTCGTAATCTTGATCTATTATTTGTTAGCTGTTGTAGGAGAATTCATTGATGAAAATTTTGGTTACTGGCGTAGCTGGCTTTATTGGTTTCCACTTGGCGAAAAGATTGCTAGCTGAAGGCAACCAAGTATATGGGGTTGATAATCTTAACAACTACTATGATGTTGGTTTAAAGCAGGCTCGTTTAAGACAACTGTTGCCCAATCCTCAGTTTACTTTTGAATATTTAGATATCAGCGATCGCCTTTTAACCGCTAATTTATTTACAGCAGGTAAATTTGAAGTGGTAGTTCACCTGGCAGCACAGGCAGGGGTGCGTTATTCTTTGGAAAATCCTCACGCCTATGTCGACAGTAACTTAATTGGTTTTACGAATATTCTTGAAGGTTGTCGCTATAATCCAGTTCAGCATCTAATTTTTGCCTCTTCTAGTTCTATCTATGGCAAAAATACTCAAGTTCCTTTTTCCGTCGCCGATCCCGTAGACAGTCCCGTATCCTTATATGCTGCTACCAAGAAAGCCAATGAGTTGATGGCTCACGCCTATAGTCATCTTTATCAAATTCCCGCGACAGGACTACGTTTCTTTACAGTATATGGACCCTGGGGTCGACCTGATATGGCCTATTATAAATTTGTTCAGGCGATCGCTGAAGAGCGACCTATCGATGTTTATAATTATGGCAAAATGAAGCGCGATTTTACCTACATTGACGATGTAGTGACAGGCATAGTTAAATTAATTCCTCACCGAACCAAATTACACCCTCCCTATAAGATTTATAATTTAGGTAATAATCATCCTGTAGAGTTACAAGAATTTATTGCCACTATTGAAACTTTGATGGGTAAATGCGCCCAGAAAAACTTTTTGCCCATGCAGCCAGGAGATGTAGTTGCTACCTATGCAGATATTCAAGAATTGATGAACGATATTAATTTTAAACCCACAACCTCTGTTGCCCAAGGTTTAGCCAGTTTTGTTAACTGGTATAGCTCATATTATGGTTATAATACCGTCACAGAAAAGTCTTTATCTCCTAAATTATCCACTGCCGTTTAAGACTACAATAATCTGGTCATCTCTGTATATTCAGTTAGTAACTGAGCATTGGAGAGATAGACACCTTCCTGTTGAGGATTCCAGAATAATTCATATTTAATCACTAAGTTTTTTTCTAACTTGCCTAGTTGATTCAATTCTTTAACTAACTGTTCTTTGGTGTTAATTGTCTTAGACACAACAGCTTTAGATGTACAGAGAATGAGAGTGACCACTACATAACTATAGCTTTCTAGAGCATCACTGTTATTAAAGTTGCGATTTTGATTAACTAAACTTGGTGTTTTACGATCACATCTAGTCTTTTCTTGAGCGGTGATAAAATCAAATTCTGGTCTAACTTTGTGTAAAGGAAGAGTTGCCGAAGTATAACTTGCATGGGTCCAATGTCCCTGCTCAATTAGTACCCTAACTGTCTGATGCATCAAATCTACTACATCATGCTCTACCTCTACGCTCATCAGAGTAATTCGATTTAACTCTTCTCTCAACCGAGTAGCAGGAGGAGAAAAGGCAATTTGTAGCTTAGATACCGTTGCTTGATTAACATCTTGTTCTGCTTGCAAGATCGAATCTATTGGGTTGGAATCGGCTAATTCTTGCTGTCGATCGCTATTTAAAATATCATCAGGTTCATCAGGCTTGATCAACAGCATTCTATAGAACAAAAATAGGGGATAGAAAATACCCAAGGGAACAAAAAACAACATGAACAAAGACAGCGAGATCAGCCTAACTAATTTTGCTTGGGTTGTTTTTTCATCCGAGTTAGATGCTGCTAATTTTGTTTGATCTGAATTATTTGAATTATTTGACAAGACATAAAGTTCACTTTGCTGCTTAATAGAAAATGTTACTCTTATATTTTTGTGAGCATCTTGATGAGTTGATTTACTTTCTAATAACGATAGTCGATCATCAAATGTATTTGCCAATGTCGACTCTATCTTCGTCGGCCCTAAGCTATAAGTAGTAGTAGCTAATAAGGTGGCGATTAAAAGCCTGAGATTAGCAGGATTAAAATTATATTTAAACACTTTTAAAAATAATTAGTGAAAGATTTTTTATATTAATAAAAATTTACTGTTTTTATCTGATATATGATGGTTTTCATCAAATTATAAATTAAATTATCCAATTTTCTCTGTCTTTGAATAGAAGCCGTAACTAAAGTGACGGATTTACAGTAAAACTAGTCACTAAATTGCATTCGAATTCAGCAAGATCATGAGGGACAGTACTGTCAAAAAAGTAAGTTCTGTTAGAGGTTAAGTGCGCGTCGCTTGTTTTTTCGTTTCTCTTGCTCGACGACGGTTTAGTTGTCGGACTTTTTTCTCTGGAGTTAAGCGATCGTAACAGCGAGGACAAGAAATATTTGCTTGATAGTGTGGCGAGTTTTTATCTGCTTTAGAAATAGGATGTCCACAGGCATAGCAAAGCTCATGACTACCAAGTTTTAGACCTTCTTTGACAGCAACTCGCTCATCAAAAACAAAACATTCTCCCTCCCACATACTTTCTTCAGGAGATACATTTTCCAAATATTTCAAAATTCCCCCTTTAAGGTGATAGACCTCTTTAAACCCTTGAGATAGCAGATATGCCGAGGCTTTTTCGCAACGAATTCCTCCAGTGCAGAACATTGCTACTTTAGAATTTTCTTGAGGATTCAGATTTTGAGCTATATATTCAGGAAACTCACGAAAAGATTGAGTATGGGGGTTTTGCGCTCGTTGAAAACTACCTATTTCTACTTCATATTCATTTCTGGTATCAATCACAACTACTTCAGGATCGCCGATCACCCGATTCCAATCTTGAGGATCGACATAAGTACCAACCTGTTGGTTAGGGTTAATCTCTGGCAAGCCAAGAGTAACAATTTCTGCTTTTATTTTGACCTTTAGCCGAACAAAAGGAGGTTTTTCGGTTATAGATTCTTTAGATTCTAAATCAGCAAGATTAGGGAGGCTACGAAGATGGGTTAAAACACTGGCGATCGCCTTTGCACTTCCAGCGATCGTGCCGTTAATTCCTTCTGCTGCCAAGATAATTGTACCTTTGACCTCTTGTAATTGACACCAAGCCAAAATTTGCTGCTGTTTAGCTTTTAGATCCGAAATATTAGCGAATTTATAAAAAGTAGCAATCAAATAAGTCATCGCAATTGTAGGTAACTATGATTGAGGAAATTTTTGGTGCTGTACTTCTTGAGTAAAATCTTGAACGGCATCAGTAATGACCTGTTTGAGATTAACATAAGACTTCGCAAAGGGCGGTTGCCTGGAGGACATCCCCAACAAATCAGCGGTCACTAACACCTGACCATCGCATTTATTACCTGCACCAATGCCAATGGTGGGAATAGCTATTTTATCAGTAATAGTTGCTGCCAGATCGCTAGGAATATGTTCTAGGATAATGCCAAATGCTCCTGCTTGAGCCAGAGCGATCGCCTGATCAATAATTATTTGTGCTGATTCTTTGGTCTGTCCCTGCTGTTTGTAGCCCAAAATTCGCACCGACTGGGGAGTCAAACCCACATGACCCATGACGGGAATGCCGATTATCGTTAATTCTTGAACTATATTAACAATCTTCGGATGGCCTCCTTCGAGTTTAACTGCCGATGCACCAGTTTCTTTAAGCACTCTCCCTGCTGCTGCGATCGCCTGAGAGACACTAACTTGATAGCTCATAAACGGCAGATCGCAAACGACCAGGGCATGTTGAACCCCACGGCAAACGGCTTTTGTGTGATGAATCATCTCATCCAGAGTCACAGGTAAAGTACTCGAATGACCCAAGCCGACCATAGCTAAGGAATCCCCCACGAGGATAATATCTACTCCTGCTC
Source organism: Pleurocapsa sp. CCALA 161 (assembly GCF_003003995.1). GTDB lineage: Bacteria > Cyanobacteriota > Cyanobacteriia > Cyanobacteriales > Xenococcaceae > Waterburya. The sequence continues at coordinate 14,379 of NZ_PVWF01000045.1, forward strand.
GATCTAAAATCCTTGCCAGACTATATTCCCAGGCGGTAAGGGAAATAATTGAACGTCCTGACTGTTTCCACTGAGTTAATTGCTGTAAAGTTACTGCCATTGCGATCTAAGCTGGGTCTAATATTTTGGAAGCTGTTATTTAAAGCTATTGTTTTATTGTAAAAGCTGAAGATTACAACTTAATTATTAGAACATGGCAAAACTTAAATTACAAAATTTACAGAAGAAATATCGTGCTGATGTTATTCCTGTCAAAGATATTTCCTTAGAAATTGATGACGGTGAATTTCTGACTTTACTAGGGCCGTCTGGATGCGGTAAGTCTACCCTGTTACGTCTAATTGCTGGCTTAGAGGCTCCCACTAGGGGAGAGGTAAGTATTGGCGGGCAAAATGTCAATCAGACTGCTCCTGGCGATCGCAATATGGCAATGGTCTTTCAAAGTTATGCTCTCTATCCTCACATGACGGCAGCAGAAAATATTGCTACAGCCTTAAAAATACGCAAGATGCCAGAAGCGGAAATCAAGCGTCGAGTTAATGAGGCAGCTCACAAATTAGAGTTGACCAGTCTGCTCAACCGTAAGCCTGGTCAAATGTCTGGCGGTCAAAGGCAAAGAGTGGCTTTAGCTAGAGCTTTAGTGCGTAACCCAGAAGTGTTCTTATTAGACGAGCCATTAAGCAATCTGGATGCATTATTACGCGAGCAGGTAAGAGCGCAGATGAAACAGCTATTTAAAGAGCAAAACAAGCCTGTAGTCTATGTCACTCACGATCAAACCGAAGCCATGACCCTATCTACCAAGGTGGCAGTATTAAACCAAGGCATGATCCAGCAGTTAGATCCGCCTAGTCGCATCTACTCCCATCCTGCGAATGAATTTGTGGCCAGCTTTGTCGGTAGTCCCCAGATGAATTTGTTAACCCTCAGATGTGAAAACGATAAAGCATTTTTAGGGAAAAATCAGCTTAAATTACCTGCTATGAGCCAAAAAGCTGCTCAAATTGTCTTGGGAATTAGACCCGAAGATGTATTGATTGCGACTGGCGAATCAGAAACAACTATTGTGGGTCAAGTTTATCTAGTCGAACAATTGGGTAAAGATAATCTAGTCAGCGTCAGAATAAACGGCTCGGAAATTACGATTAGAGCTTTGTTACCAAGTGACACCGAGTGGCAAGACCAAACAATTCCTCTAGCAATTCAACCCCAGAAAATTCATTGGTTTGATGTTGAGACAGGCGATCGCCTGTGAATAATCAGAAAGCTATATACTCAATCCTGTATGGCTTTTGGAGTTTATTCGAGCGATCGCGATTGCTCGGGAAAAGAACATTCTACAGTAATTTTGATCGCACTTATTCTCGAACAACATGGTGAATTTAACGTTCAAAGATTACCTGAAGCAATTGATCAAGAGACTAAAAAGCCTTACATTGCTAAAACTGACAAGAGTAAATTAAAATTAGCTAACCTTAAGAAAGCCTTGGTACAGCTTTTTAAGCCAGAGGGTCATAATATTCCCGATACTGCTTTATTCTACTTCTCAGGGCATGGATTGCGAGATACTTTAGGTATTCAAGAAGGTTTTTTAGCGACTAGCGATGTCGAGCCGAATTCAGAATTTTATGGTTTATCTTTGCAATGGTTGCGTCTTTTACTGCAAGAAAGACCCATTAGACAGCAAATTATTTGGTTAGATTGTTGTCATAGTGGAGAATTGCTTAATTTTAACGAAGCCGATCCTGGTGATATTGGTCAAGCTAGAAATCGCAGTTTCATTGCAGCCTCTAGGGAATTTGAACAAGCTTATGAAGATTTAGGCGATCGCTACAGTGTGTTAACTAAAGTTCTTCTAGAAGGCTTAGATCCAAGTCGCTGTACGCAACAATGGGTAACTAACATCAGTTTGGTAGATTTTATCGATAAGAATTTAAAAAATGCCACTCAAAGACCAATTTATACTAGCTTCGGCGCACCAATTAATTTAACTCGGACATTAACAGCAACAGAAACAAAAACAGAAGCTACGGCAGAAATTTGTACTTATAAAGGATTGCAGTATTTTGATCGTGATGATGCTAACTATTTTTACGGACGAGAGGAATTAACCGATCGGCCTACTCAATAAAATCAGACAAGATAATTTTCTCGCCATCCTAGGGGCTTCTGGTAGTGGTAAATCTTCAGTACTCAGGTCAGGATTAGTTCATCAGTTGCAATTTTTTATTTTTTTAAATTATGGGCTAATTGAGTTATTTGACCCATAGCTTGCTTATTAAAGGATATTTATTCGAGACGGATTAGTGTTGCGATCGCGTGTTGGAGAAATTCTAGTTATTTAGAGCGATTATTATTACTGAATAGAATCGTGATAAGGCGATCGCCTTAATTAAGAGCAGAGGGGCAGAGGCGCAAAGAAGTAACAGAGCAATGTTTTTCTTACCTACTACCTACTACCTACTACCTACTACCCATTTGCGAAGCTTATACTAAAGCACTCGCTTCGCATCGTCCGAAGGTGTACCCGTACCCTTTAGGGAATCCTTTAGGGCGTTCGCCCCTACTACCCACTTAACTTACAACCCTCTCCACTTCTGGTTTGGAAGCAATATAGTTAGCAAGCTGAGTGTTAATTTGTTCTTTAACAATAAAGCGATACTCAGTAAAGTGTTCCAAATAAGCACACAAAGTCAGGTAAATCTCAAGCTGGCGGGGCTTTTTAACTAACACCTGAATCAAATTTTTCCAAAATAGCCCACGAGTATTCGCTACTACTCCTTGTTTCCAGAGAATTAAACCTAAAGCACGAATTGTTTTCCAGCTTGGTCTTAAAGACTTAGAGTTTTGTATAGCACCTAGCATCATATAGTAGCGGAAGACTCGCTCCAGATACGCTGCGGGGTCATATAGTTTCCAAAAAGCATTGACATACTCCGTAGCAATATCTTCAATATTTCTCGTGGGGACAAAGTTCATCAAGGTTGTTTGATTAATATTTGCCGAACCGTTAAGTAATCTACCCTCTTTTTCCAGCCTATCCCATAAAGCAGTACTAGGTAGTGCTTGCAGCATACTAAACATTGCCAAGGGAATATTCGTTTGTTCGACAAACTGCACAATGCGATCGCCTGCATGAGGTTTTTCACCATCAAAACCAATGATAAACCCTGCCATTACCTGCATTCCTGCGGTAGTAATTTTATTAATTGATTCTATGAGCGGATCGCGGGTATTTTGAAATTTACTAGTCAAAGCCAAACTGTCTTGGTCAGGAGTTTCAATGCCTAAAAAGACTTTTTTGAAGTTACATTCCACCATTAACTTCATTAACTCATCATCCTGAGCTAAATCTACTGAAGCTTCTGTAGTTAAGCCAAACGGATAACCTTTTTCTGCCATCCAAACTTTTAATTCTTGAAGCAACAACTTAACGTTGCGCTTGTTGCCGATAAAGTTATCATCCACCATGAAAACTGCACCACGCCAACCAAGATTGTAAATACACTCCAACTCCGCCAATAACTGCTCTGGATTCTTGGTACGGGGTTTGCGTCCATAAAGCACGATAATATCGCAGAATTCGCACTGAAAAGGACAACCACGAGAAAACTGTACAGACATGTTATCATAAGCAGTCAAATCCAGAAGGTCATACCGAGGAATCGGTGTTTCTGTCACCGCCGGCTTTTCTGTGGAGCGGAAAATCCCAGAGCGATCGCCTCGCTCAACTGCGGCGATAAACATCGGCAGAGTGATTTCTCCTTCATCCAAGATTAAAAAATCGGCTGCCTCAACTTCTTGGGGAGATGTCGTAGCATAAGGTCCACCCACAGCAACCAGCTTGTTACGGCTTTTTGCTGCCAAAATCTGAGTTAACATATCGCTCTTTTGCACAATCATGCCAGAAATAATTACTAACTCTGCCCAATCCCAATCAGATTCAGTGATTTCTTGAATATTATGATCTACTAGTTTAAACTCCCACGATTGAGGTAGAATGGCTGCCACAGTAATTAAACCCAAGGGTGGCATGAGAGCTTTGCAGTCTACTAGAGCTAAAGTTTTCTCAAATGACCAAAAACTTTTAGGAAATAAGGGGTATAGCAATAAAGCCCGCATAGTAAATGCCTCAGATTAAAAATTCAAAGTTATATAAGCTTATCTTGCCAGAATAAATAACGTCGTTAAAGGTTTATGTAATTCTCGAATAGCGATCTTCACAGTTAGCTCATAAGCCTAATTAATGCTTTGAGGAGGATCAATTAAATTTTTAGAATAATAGCTTTGCCTTGGGCTATTCACTCAAAATAGTTTTAATCTATTACAAAAAAAGTACCTTCGCTCATTTAATTAAATACAATTTTGTTATTGCCTTCAGCTCAAGCTGTTGGAACTATGTGGTAGTTTAGTCACTTTAATTACTCCGTAAAAATACTGATCAAAACATTTTTAAATTTGTTGCCTCATACTAAAGATGGATAATAGTTAAATAAATAATAAAAAAAGACTAACCTAAGGTAGTAACAGAGTAAAATTATTATTTGTACAGTAGGGATCAAGCTTTATTCACTCTTTACGTTTGTCAAAAACGAAATGTTGTAGCTGGTAATGATTTTATGTCAACACATCTAAGCAACATGAAGTCGAAACAAATATTTAACAAGAAACTTCTTAAAAACCAAGTATCCGGCCAAATTTAAAATTAAACTAATGTTATCCTCTCCCACAATATCTACTCCCAAACTTGTCCTTTGCTGCTACGTGAATGCAACTGCTCATGTCGAAGTAATTCGGATTACCAATATTCCTCACTGGAATTTAGAGCGGGTAGTTTTTCCTGGACAACGTTTACTGTTTAAAGCCCCAATTTCAGCCAAACTCGAAATACATACTGGCATGAGCATTAGCTCAATCATTTCTGAGACAATTAATTGCCAAGATTTGATCCTACCTGCCTCATTTCATGCTGAAACAAAAACATCTTGGACAGCCTAGAATTGCATTGATCAACAAGAGAGAGCCTTGAAATCAGTGGAAAGCGATCGCTTTGATTTTGATGTCTCGCCGAGAAAACAATTTAAATTACATTTTGAATGCAAAACTTTAAATGCCAAGCTTTAACTGATAGTTAAAAATAGTAATTAATCCTATATAAAATAACCTGATGTTTTTTTAAGTTAGTTGAATTAATGTTTGATTAGCTCTAAGGCTAGTACAACATTGGGCAGCGTCAACAACTTTAGCAAACTGAGGTATCTTAAAAATTGAATGGCATTTTTAATTTGTAAACTATGAGTAATCCACCTGTAGACTCAAAACAAACTTTAGAGCAACTTCATTGGCGTTATGCCACTAAAAAATTTAATGCCGAGCAGAAAATACCCGAAGCAACGTGGAAAACCTTGGAGCAAAGTTTGGTATTATCTCCTTCATCCTTCGGTTTACAACCTTGGAAATTTTTTGTGATTCGTAATCCTGAGATACGTCAACAGCTTTTACCACACTCATGGGGACAAACCCCTGTTGTGGATGCCTCCCATCTAGTCGTCTTTGCCATCAAAAACAATATTGACGATAGTGATGTTGATCGCTATGTTGAGAGGATGGCTGAAGTACAGCAAAGCGAGCCAGAAAATTTGGCAGGGTTTGGGAAAATGGTTAAAAATTTTCTTCATCAGCCTCCTTATCCCCTTGATGTCAACAACTGGGCAGCAAGACAAGCTTATATTGCCCTAGGATTTTTTATGACCTGTGCTGCAATGTTAGAGATTGACACGTTGCCAATGGAAGGATTTATTCCTGGCAAATATGATGAAGTTTTAGGGCTAAATAGCCAAGGCTATAGCTCTGTCGTTCTGTGCGCTGCGGGATATCGTGCTGATGATGATAAATATGCCGATAGTCCTAAAGTTCGTTTTCCTGTCGATGAAATAATTAACTACGTAGATTAACTTGAACTTATCTAATCTCAATTTGCTCAATAAATATTATGGGTAGTTAGTTAACTACCTTTTTTTCTAGGTTTTCGAGGTTTTTTTCTCGATGCTAGTTGACTATACTTAATGTATATAGACAAAACACAATAAAACTTAAATCAAGCTGCGGGATCATGTAGATCTCACAGAATGCAATTATCCTGATTTACATTCATGCAATCAACTCCAAACCTAGACCAATTTATCCCTGAACCTTTAACTAGATTTGCTTATCAAGGTTTTCAAGAAAGCAAAAAAGCATTTGGTTTTGTTCACAAATTAATCAGCGATCGCTTGACCAATACCGTTCTTCCTGAACAGGCAAACAAAAGTCAACCTCTTGCACCAGAAATATTTGAAAAACTTCAGGTGAAACTGAAAGCATTAGAAGAAAAAGACTGGCAGGATGCCCAGCAAGGTATTTATCCTAGTAGTTTACTCTTTGATAACCCTTGGTCTGATTTTTTTCGCTACTACCCTGAAGTTTGGCTAGATATGCTTAAAATCTGGCAGCGCCTAGACAAGAGAGAATTTCAAAGTTTTGACGCAGCGATTGACCAAGTTGGTTATCCTAAATACTATCTGCAAAATTTTCACTATCAAACAGATGGCTACCTCAGCGACATGTCTGCTAATCTTTATGATTTACAGGTAGAAATTTTATTTAATGGTGCAGCAGATGCTATGCGTCGGCGAATTCTTGCCCCCCTCAAGCAAGGACTTCAAGTGTTTGCTAATCTACCACCTACACAAATAAAAGTTTTAGACGTTGCTTGTGGAACAGGTCGAACTTTGCGAATGCTGAGGGGGGCATTGCCTCAAGCCTCTTTATATGGCGCTGACTTATCTGCTGCATATTTGCGCAAAGCAAATCAATTGCTGTCGGAAATATCTGGAGAACTACCTCAGCTAGTTCAAGCGAACGGAGAAGAGTTGCCCTATCTCGATAACTATTTTCATGGACTGACTTCTGTGTTTTTATTCCATGAATTACCTGCTGCTGCCAGACAAAATGTGATCGACGAAGCCTATCGTGTTCTCCAGCCAGGAGGGGTATTAGTTATTTGTGACTCTATGCAGGCGATCGATTCTCCTGATTTTCAACCGATGATGAACAATTTTCCTGCTATCTTCCATGAGCCTTACTACAGAAATTACACAACGGATAATCTTGAGGAACGTTTAACTAATGCAGGGTTCATCGATCTCAAAGTGGAAAATCATTTCGTTAGTAAATACTGGACTGCATCTAAGCCTTTGTAGTTCTAATGATTGGATTACAATTGTTTAACTATTTAATTAGATTCAAGGCTTAAAACATCAATCACAGTTCACTAGGTTGTAAATGACTACTTTAGTGAAGCTGTGATTTTTAATGTGGATGAGAGATGAACTAAAATTAATAAATACAATATAGTAGTACTTCATCAGAGGCTAGTGACTAACGACAGTGAATGATCACTTTAACAAACTGCTTCAAATTAATACTTCAGGACTTGGCTGCTGGGCTAGCATCATCCTTGCTGTTTTCATTTTGACTAGCGTGGGTTTAGGTTGGATTATCAAAGGCTTTGTCATCTCCGTCGCCCTATTGTTGATCGCTCCTCTAATCGCTTTTTGGGGATTTCAGTGGTGGTTGAAACGTAAACTGATTCTAGCCCAATGTCCTGTCTGTAGTTATGAGTTTACTGGATTTAAGAGTACTGAATTTAACTGTCCAAGCTGTGGTGAAGCACTACAGGTAGAGGCAGAAAGCTTTGTTCGCATAACCCCCCCTGGCACAATTGATGTAGATGCGGTCGAGGTTTCGGCAAAAACGATTAAAGAAGGTAATTAAAGCTAATTAGTTATTGGTTGAAATATCCAAAACAAATTTATGTCGACTTTGAGTGCGATCGCCGACATAAATTTGGTAATAACCTGCTTCCCACACTCCAGAAATTTCTGGTTTTAATCCTGATGTTCCATCACCCAAAACACAAAAACTATCTCCAGAATTAGGACCAATAACCAGCAACGTCGGTTGCCCCCCAGTAGCTTCTACAGTCAAACGCATATAGTCAATTTTTTGGGACAAATTCATTTTGTAGCTTGGGCTATCTGCAATGAAGCCACATCCTTGGCTATTAGTAGAACCACCTGAAAGTCCTTCTATTGTTTTACCACTTTGAGATAATATTAACTTGCTCAAATCATCGCTTGCCACCCCGTTCTCTAAATTAATTAATAATATACCTACGGTTAACAATAAAGCAGAGATCGTATTGAACTTAAATAAACCTGTGATTTGTGAGGTTGAGCATTTAGTTGTTTTCATAGAAACTACCAAAAAATTAAATTGTTAATATAAGGCATAATTAAAAGATATTTAGCGATTTCACCTATAAAATCATCTCTAATTATACTAAATTACTAATTCTTATCCCAAAATACTGTTCCACTTACTTAATAGTCATATTTGTCCAATTTAATTAATCAAATAAATCAAATAATTTTATTTTTTGAAAAAACCATTATTTCATTAGTAAAAATAATTATCCAATATTTAGCAAGATTTTTTTATTATCTTACAATAATGACAATAAGTGTTTTATATCAACATTATTAATAAAGAGAATTTTGTTAACTATATAAGTAGCTGGATGGAATTAAATATAAAATAACGGATTTTTATTTTTCTCCACTACTCCACTACCTCACATAAGTCTTTAAATTAATTATGCCTAGTTACTTATATAGCAGTTTGAAACTCAAAGCAATCTCAAAATTTAGATAAATTATTTATTTTAAATTGATTATTAGTGAAAAAATATTAACTTAATTGACAGCAATGTTTGCAAAGTAGAATGATAATAAACTAAAGTATTTTATTGAAAACTTGAGTTTAGTAAAAATACAAAATTAATATTAATTATAGTAATTATACTGACATTAATTTAATTGTATTTATCTTGTTAATAATTTTATGTTATTTAGCTAAAGCTTCATTAAAACTTTAAAATATTTACCTGTCAAATCTATTATAAATTCTTTATAACAGTAATTACTAAGACATGTTTTTAAATTTTAGAGAAAATCATAGCGTTTTATTTTATATTTAAGGAATATACAGATGACTAACCTTCAGAGAAATAACGTTTATAATCCCAATCGGCGAGCAGAGTTTGACATCAACATAGAAGAATATCTTCTCAAGCTTAAGCGTCGTTGGCTGCCAGCTCTATCTGTTTTTGTCGTTACTGTTGGAACTACTCTCTTTCTCACTAGCTTCTTAGAAAAAACTTATAAATCAGAAGGAAAAATTCTCTTTAAAAAAAACACTCCTAACGAGCTGCTAAATTTGAGTGAAAATACTAATGAATTTAATTCCTTGCTCAATACTCAGACTCCTTTAAGTACAGAAAAGCTGAGAATGATTTCCGAGCCAGTATTGCAACAAACTATAGACCAGCTCAAGTTAGAAAATTCACTAGGAGAGCCGCTGAAAGTAAAAGAGTTTAAAGAAAAACTAGCGATTGAGATAGTTGGAGGTAGTGATGTTATTTCCATTGAATATAAAGATCCCGATCCAATAATCGCCTCTAAAGTAGTCAATACTTTAATGGGTGTCTATATCAAAGAACATGTTCGCAGTAATAAATCAGCTACTGTTAGTGCGGATAGTTTTATCTCCAGTACGATACCCAAAATTGAAACCAAATTAAACAGCTTAGAAGCCAACCTACAAAGCTTCTATGAAAAAAACCAGGTTGTAGATTTGCAAGAAGAAAAAAAATCTCTTGTTGACGAAATCGGTACGCTTAATCGTGCAATATCTGGTGTAGGTGCTCAGTTACAGGGAAAAAAAGCTCAGACTGATAGCTTGCAAAATCAGTTGGGCTTAAACTTAAAACAGGCAATCAGCACAGTTCAATTAGGAAATACACCTCAAGTCCAAAGTATTCTCGATCAGCTTAGTACTACAGAAACAGAATTATCCCAAGAAAGACAAAGATTTAAAGATAATCATCCCGCAGTAATAAGTCTTCAGGAGAAAAAACAAAATCTTAATTCTCAGCTACAAGGATTAATTAGTCAGTATGTTGGGGCTAAAGTTTCCGAAGGATTATTACAAAGTGATAATCTCAAGGACAATCAAATTGAGAAATTTATTAATCTTAAGATAGAAGAACTGAGTCTACAAACCGAACTTTCGTCCCTGTATCAATATCAACAGGTTTATCTCAACCGAGCTAAACAGATACCGAGCTTAGAACAGCAAGAACAATCTCTCTTAAGAGAAGTTGATAGCGCGCGTTCGACATACAAAACCTTGCTAGAAAATAAGTCTGATCTTGATGTTTTGGTTAACCAGCAAACAGGTAATGCTCAGATTATTGAATCTGGTATTGTTCCCGAAGAAGGTAGCACAGGTAGATTACCATTAATAGTTCTCGGGGTTTTGACGGGTCTGTTTTTGGCTAATTTGACTGCTATCTTACTAGAAATGCAGGATCACTCTCTCAAAACTATATCCGAGATTAAACAAAAGTTTGCCTTTCAAGTATTGGGAATTGTTCCTCTTGATACACTACAAAATAACCGAGGTGGACTTGTTGTTCAAAGAGAACCTGATTCATTCGCTAGTGAAATCTATCGTATGATTCAAACTAATCTTAAGTTTCTTGCAGTTAAGCAGCAACCGAAAGTTATTTTGATGACTAGCTCTGTTCCAGGAGAAGGAAAATCTTTAGTAGCAGCAAACTTAGCGGCGGCGATGGCTCAGTTGGGACGCAAAGTTTTGCTGATTGATGGAGATTTAAGAAAAGCTTCTCAACATGATCTTTGGCAGATTAGCAATAAAGTTGGAGTCAAGGATGTTGTCGCGCACAAAACACCATTAGCTCAGGTAGTTACTCAGCCAATAATGCAATTAAATGTTTTAACATCAGGTACTATCGCTCCTAATCCCTTAGCTTTGTTAGACTCACCAGAAATGAGTCAACTTGTGGCAGCAGCAAGAAAGGAATATGAATTAGTCATTATTGATGCACCACCTTTGGCAGTAACTGCCGATGTCTTAACTTTAAGCAAACTAGCCGATGGAATTGTCTTTGTTAGCCGTCCAGGAGTTGTGGAACATGAAAGCGCGGAACTTGCTAAAGAGACTTTATACAATGCTCATCTCGAAAAACAAGTTTTGGGAATGGTAATTAACGGTGTCAAGCAAAAAGAGTTTGATCGCTATTCGTATCATGCTAAATATAGCAAGAGCTATTTTTCTGCTTCTACTGAAACCAGCCAAACCAAAACCGTTACTGCCTAGATATAGTTTTGATATTGCCCTCGTCCATAGATAGTAATTAGGAGCAGTTTTTTACGCCGAAAAAATTTAAAATCAACTTCTGTAATTGGCTTAAGTGCAATATAACTTTGACTATTTGTTTATTCTTAATGAGGAGAGTAAATGAAAATAATGGTATCAATATAAATAATTTTGGTTTATCAATCAATGGTAAAGTTTCAATATTAATAATATATAAAGTCTTAACCTACAAAATCAATTTGCTGCATGATTATTACTCCAAGCTCCAGTAAACAGAAATAGAAGTTATGAATTTAGCCAAGGTTAAAGTTAAAGTTACAAATCTATTTCAAAGTAGTCTGGCACGGGACACTTTATGGATGCTGTGTTCTAAGCTATTTAACATAGTGATGCAGGCAGCATACTTTATTATCATTGCTCGTTTGTTAGGTAAGGAAAATTATGGTTCATTTGTAGCGATTACCGCAGTGGCAAATTTAGTATTTCCTTTTGTTCCTCTAGGTAGTGAGCATTTATTGGTCAAAAATGTTTCGACTAATCAAGCCACCTTCAGCACTAATTGGGGCAATGGTTTAGTTCTTTCTATTGTTAATGGTACTTTATTTACAATACTCCTGTTTCTGCTTGCTCCTGTTTTATTTCCTGGAAATATTCCCTGGGTAGCAATTCTGTTGATTCTTATTGCTGATCTAATCTGCCTGGCTTTACTGGATTTGGGTAGTAAATCGTTGCTTGCCAGCAACATGATTAATAAGACGGCTCAACTAGAAGTTTTGGGTACCTGTAGCAAGCTTTTAGCCGCATTATCTTTAGTGGCATTTTTTCCTAATCCAAGTGTAAGTACTTGGAGTTATTTATATTGTGCTAGTTCAGTGGCTATGACTGTAGTGACAATCTTATTAATTACAAAGATGCTGGGTTTGCCTCGCCCCATATTCTCTGAGCTAAAATCCAATCTGGTTCAAGGATTTTATTTTTCGATCAGTACCTCTGCCAACAATATTAACGCCAACTTAGATAAGTCAATGTTAAGTAAGATCTCAGGAGTTGGGGCAACGGGCATATATGCCTCTGCTTATCGCTTTATTGATGTTGGTAATACACCTTTACTAGCTTTATTTGGTGCTACTTATACTAGATTTTTTCAACATGGGGCGTCTGGAGTTCGGGGGAGTTTGAATTTCGGTAAACGACTTCTGCCTGTGTTAACTATTTATGCGATCGCTACTATCGTTGGATTTTGGCTGCTAGCTCCCTTTATTCCCCTGATTCTTGGTGAAGATTATCGCGATGCGATTGAAGCTCTTTTATGGCTATCTCCCTTACCAGCGATCGCGGCTTTTCAATATTTAGCAGCAGATACTTTAACTGGCGCAGGACATCAAAAGTCTCGTAGTATTATTCAAGTGGGGGCAGCCTTAGTTAATGTGGTTTTAAATATTATTTTGATTCCGCTTTTTTCTTGGAAAGGGGCAGCTTGTGCCACCATCATTTCTGATTCTCTACGGTTAGTTTGTCTTTGGCTAATTTTGTTTATTCTACATCGTCGAGAAAGTAAACAAGACTATTCACCTGGATAGAATAACTTGAATTCATTTATTATGATTAGCTTAACAGTCAACTATGCTATTTAATTCTTTTGAGTTTATTTTTTTATTTTTACCTATTACTCTAGTCTTATTTTTTTATATTAGTAGAAAAAAAGATAGTACTGGACATCAATCGGCAATTCTTTGGTTGATTATTGCTTCTTTGGTTTTTTATGGTTGGTGGAAGCCAATTAATTTACCTTTAATAATTTTCTCGATGCTAGTGAATTATTATTTAGGCTATTGGATGAGTAACAGTATAGCAAAGCCTTGGATTAAAAAAACTGTATTTTTAATAGGTATTATTTTTAATTTAGGGTTAATTGTTTATTTTAAATATTTTGTTTTTATACTGAGTAATATCAATCAAATAATTGGCTCAGATTTTACTCTACCCTCGATAGTTCTGCCGTTAGGCATTTCTTTTTTTACCTTTCAACAAATCGCCTATTTAGTCGATGCTTATCGGGGGGAGACTAAGGAATACGATCTGCGCAAATACATGCTGTTTGTCTGCTTTTTTCCTCAGCTAATTGCGGGTCCAATTGTTCATCATAAGGAAATCTTACCTCAGTTTGAAAAAGCGTCTATTTATAAATTTAGCCAAACAACATTGTCTATTGGTCTGACCGTATTTATTGCTGGTTTATTTAAAAAAGTAATTTTTGCCGATCGCATTGCCGAATATTCTAATCTAGCTTTTGCTGCGGCATCACAGGGGATTGACCTGACCTTTGCCGAAGCTTGGGTAGGGGCATTAGGCTATACTCTACAGCTTTACTTTGATTTTTCGGGCTATTGTGATATGGCGATCGGTGCATCTTATATGTTTGGGATTCGCCTACCGTTAAATTTTAATTCTCCCTACAAAGCTATCAGTATTGTTGACTTCTGGCGTAGATGGCATATTACGCTGTCTCATTTTTTGAGAGATTACTTGTATATACCTTTGGGTGGTAGTCGTAAAGGAAAGGTACGACGTTACTTAAATTTGCTGATTACGATGTTAATAGGGGGTTTATGGCATGGCGCAGGTTGGACTTTTATCTTTTGGGGTGGATTGCATGGAATTTATCTGATAGTTAATCATCTGTATCGATCTGTTCGTCTTGGTTGGGGGCATAATCTAAAAAATGACGGGTGGCTGCTTCGCATGACAGGACAGATTGTGACCTTTATTGCTGTAGTTATTTCTTGGGTCTTTTTTAAAGCTAACAGTTTTGAAACGGCCACCTCAATGTTACAGTCAATGTTTGGCTTTAAAGGCATCGAACTACCTGATTTTTTAGCACCCTATCTGGGCTTTTTGAGAAATGTTGGTATTGGGTTTTCTGGATTTACTGTCAACGTAGGTATCAGTCAAAAATATGCCACTTTTGGCATCTTGATCCTGTTGCTGATTGTTTGGTTGACTCCTAATACTCAGCAGTGGATGGGTAAATACAATCCAGCTTTAACTGAGCCAGTTGAACAATATCAGTCACAGTGGCAACAGCAACTATGGCACTATCTATCTTGGCAACCTAATAAAATTTGGACCGTAATCATCGCCAGTTTAACTGTACTATCTCTGTTGTGCTTCTCTCGGGTTAGTGAATTTCTTTATTTCCAATTTTGATTTTTAAAACGTACATTCTAAATTAACTAGCAAAAATGAACCTCAAAGGTGTTACAGAAGGATTTTTAAAATTAGGCAAGCGAACTGTGCCAGAAATGTCGGATTCTCGAATGGTCAGCAACAAAGAAAGTAAGTTTAGTTTTGGTCTATATGGACTGGTGACTTCTTTACTCTTGGGTTCTGTCGCTGGTATAAACTGGTTGATCGATCCTCTTTGGTATAGTCACGGCAATATCTTGACGGGCAAAAATTTTGCTTTTAATGAACGTATTACCAAAACAAACCTTTTTTTTAGGACTAAAGATCGAGAAAACTACGACTGTATTATTTTTGGTAGCTCTAGAGTGACGACTTTAAGACCCTCTGAATTAAGCAACCACAATTGTTTTAATTATGCTCTTAAGGGAGCAGAAATACCTGATTTTGTCAGTTACGCCAATTTTTTGCAGGAGCAAAACATTAATCCCAAGATAATTTATATTGGGGTCGATGGCTTAAATTTTGTCGAACAAGAAAGAAAGGAACAGCCTCCAATTTCTATTGATAGTATTAAAACCCCATCTTTTCTTCAGGCTTATTTGTCGTCTGACGTGTTGTTGTTTTCGGCTATGACTATATTAGGCATTAGTCCCGATCCTGCAAATTATTACGATCAAAATTTTGAACCAGTGGATTTTGCCAATCCTCCTGTGTATGAAGGAAAGTTTTATAAGCCTGCTTCCCAACAAAAATGCGATTTGGCTTCGGTAGAAACGTTTATTAGTTTGCAAAAATTCTTTCCTAATGCCAAATTTGTGGCTTATGTGCCACCGAGGTCTGCCTGGAGTATGATTAATGAAACTTATGCCAGGGGACTAACCGATTGTGAGCTATTAGCTTTTTATAAGCTATCGCAAAGTTATGATGCTATGTATGATTTTTCCATCCCTTCCGAGGTAACTAAAAACCCCCGCAACACCTTTGATGGCAGTCATTATTCAGTGGAAACCAACAATAAAATTGCTAAAATTTTGCAGGGAGGAACAGATGGTGATTTCGGAATTCGGATAGATAAATACACATTTGAAGATTATCGTGCAGCTTACCGTCAAAAGTTACGAGGATTTTTAGCAGAAACTGGGGAATTAAAACGCTGGAACGATAACCCAAAAATTTCTATTGATATGGTTCAATAAAAAACCCTAATTGAGCCGATGAGTAATTAGGGTTTTGAACTAAATTATGATTTATTAGATCTGCTTTTTGGGCTGATTTGCGATCGCCTCATGGCTGGAGGAATTGCCAAACTTTGAATTACTTGATTTCTTCTGGCATCTTCCATCTGTTTCAATTCAGTATAATCTAGCCAATGAATGCAGTTTACGGGACAGGTATCCCTTGCCTCTTCAATTAGCTCTTCAATGTCACCGTCTTGATTGAAAACTCTGGCTCGACCATATTCAGGCTCAATATAGAATGTATTTGTCGCTACGTGAGTACAGTGTTTACAGCCAATACAGATATTTTCATCAACGAAAACTCCTTTTTGTCGCCAAATGCCACCTAATTCTGGCTCAAAACCATTAGGCTGACTTGAGTCAGCACTATTCATCAGGTACTCCAACGTTGTACCACTAGACGGATTGAACCGTCTTCATTGTTGGCTTGCTCGGCGATCGCAAATCCTTGACTAGCAGTTTCATTGACTACAGTGTGATAGGCGTAACGTTGAGTTACTTGACGTAAAAAACCATCCACGGTCAACGGTTGCTGCCAATATTGTAAGTCGGCGACTAATTCATACTCATTACCATTCCAGCAAAATCCAAAATCATAGCTGTTGTTTTGCTCAATCACTACCTCAGCCTGATGGGTTTGACCCTGGTAGCCTCGGACTTGTCCTGAACTATCTTTCCAATCTACGTTTAAATCTTTGAGAGCCGCTTTCAAAGAATCTAAGTTGCGAATTTTCGTTTTAATATTGCTGAAATGTGACATAAATTTCCTCTGTGAAACTAAATTGAATGTTCTAATTAATTTAAACTGCTGTCTTAAAATTACCAATCGCTGTAGCTGCTTTGAGCAACAACGGTAGCTGATTGAACTTTATTTTGAGCGTAGTAATCAGAGGTTTGCTGTTGATCTACTACCACTCCTAACTGCTTTTCGAGCGCTGCGGTTACTTCTTGGCAAGATGAGCCAACAATACCTGTGACCGTCTCTTTTACCCGTCCATCGGGATAAATAATGAATTCTAATGTTTCCATTTATCTGCTTACTGGCGATCGCCTAGCATAAACCATGTGCTTAACAGACTAACGTTGTTATTTTTTTGTTATATCGCTCTCATTATAGATATTTTGAGAGACAGCTCTAATTCTCAAAGAATCTTATTAAAGTTTAATAATAGCTGAATTAGTCACTGCTACATAATCTAAGTTTTCCGTAAACTAACTTGAGAGTCAAGGGGAAAGAGTGGGGACTAAAAGTTTTTTTTACAAAAAGATACAATACTCAGAAAATGTTTGTAATTCAAAAAAGTCAGGCTAGATTAAATTTTAACGTGATCCGTAGGTTGGAACTTAGTGCGATCGCGCCTTGGTAAGGTGATGAGAAATGCGATCGCACTTGACAACAAAAAACTAAAAATAATGCGATCGCTTTTCTTGTAGTCAGTTTCTTCTAAAGGTCGTCTTCTGTTAACTCGGCTATTTTCATCAAAGCCTTCAGCGTACCTATTTTTAAATCTTTGTTCTTGTGTACTGGAATAGACAAAATTTTATCGACCCCAGTTTTAGCGTAAATATGATGACTACCGTAACTTTTCTCAAAACCCAGCCTTTCTTCTCAACCATTTTACAAAGCTTTTTACCAGAAACCGACTTCATACAGCTACTTCTAAAATTTGAGTATCATTTTCAATAGTATGATTGTCGTTTGCTACTTCAAGCCATCCTTCAATTACATCTTTGAGGTTGTTTTCTAGCTCTTCCATCGTATACCCTTCAGTAATACACCCTGGTAAGGCTGGAACTTCTGCCCAATAGCCTCCTTCTTCTGCCTGATGGACGATCGCTTTGATTTTCATAGATATAGTCATTCCAAATAGAAAACATAGGTTAATTAGTACTACTTCCCCTCATTCATCATTCATTCCTCATCGTTTTATCGATTTTCCAAAACATACGGAAATTAATTGGAATGACTATACAAGTGTTTGGTTATAATTTTGTACTCTATTTTATCTTTATCGAAGTCAAGATCGCTCTCTGTAATGTGATGGGAAATGCGATCGCTGTAAAACAATAAAAATTTGAATTGTGAGCGATTTATGTTACAGCAGTTTTGAATCAATACAGAAACAATTGAAGGTATTAAATCAAAATTTAAATAGTAAATATGATATTCAATTATCTACTGAATTTAATCATTTAGTTTCTTATATGTTAATCGTATGTACTAAAAATTCTTATCCCACAAAATATCTAGCAGAAGTAGCTTGTCGTGATGCAATGTCCCCTGTAGAGTATGAATTACGATTAATAGCAGAAGAAATTGCAAACTAAAGGTCAAATAGATCTTTTAGGTTGGGTAGAACGAAGTGAACCCCAACAACAATCTAACTGCTAGATTATGATTTGTTTGCTGAATATGCAAATTTAGATATCACACAATTATTAGAAAAATCAATCAATCTCCGCACCAATATTGACAGGATAGTAGTCGAGAAGGTGGTAGAGAGATCTTATTAGAGTTTTAATTTGCAATCTTTAATCTGCTCTTAGCTATTGGAATTTCTCGATGTTTGTCTTGATAGTCTTCCTTAACTAATTCCCAAGCATTTTTTAATTCTTCTAATGCTTCTTGAGGCGTATCTCCAAATGCGGAAATAGTTGGTATTTCTTGAAAATGTGCCAACCAATCTCCTTGTTCGTCAACATATAAATTGATAATAAAACCATCAAAATTATAATTATCTAAAGACATTATTCTTCCTGCTGACATTTAATAAACTGTTGAACTTGATAAACTTTTGCTTTGCCATCCTTTCGAGGCTGAATTGGTAAAGATTGACCTTTAGGAGATGACCATAGACGATGACTTCCTCTTTGGCGTTCAAATATCCAGCCACTTTGTTCTAAAAGAGTTTCAAATTCTTTAAAAGTTAGATTCTGAGGACTTTGTTGTGCTTTTCTCCATAATTTTTCTTTTTTGGTCATATTCCAATTATAAGATCTGTATCTCAATTCTACTGGAGGCGATCGCTTTTATAGAAAACATCAATGCGATTATCCTTGCGTAGGGTGGGCATCAGAAAAAAATATGAAGTTTATCACTGACTTATATCACAGTGAAACAGTACATTTAAGCAAGTCTAAATTGAGTTTTAGGATTTTTTTTGGTGATTTTTGCCCACCCTACGAAGACGTGATCGCTCTTACAATCCAATCATGTTTTATCAAACAGTATTTATTTATTTGTTTAACTGACTTTGACTAAATCAAATAAACATGACAAAGAATTGGATCTTTTAGATTTTTCTTCAGCTTCTTTTATTTTTGAGATATCTTTTGTGATACTATTTAGTTTGTATTTGTAATTGCCAATGTACTGATAACATTTATCTTTTTCTTTATTTTTAATAAATACAGGAATAATTGTTTCTGGCTGTTCAGCCAGTAAACGTGCTTTTGCATAAATTCGAGTTCCTTTACCTGCTTGTATTTGCTTGGGAGCATCAGGATTCAACTCTCTACAAAAACAACCTGCTAAAATTCTATGATTTTTTTGTGGAAGATAGGTTTGTATCTCACCACCTACAATTTTTTGAATTTCTCTGCGACTATACTGTTTATTTTTATCAAATTTCATACTTCGTATTTCAAAATGAATAATTGTTTTTATAGATACATTAATTTTTTATGCAGAAAGTCTTTTGATGTTATCCCAAGCTTGATTGATAAAATTCATGCGAACTTGAATTTGGCTATTAGATGGCTGAGTAAGTTGACAATATTTTTCTAAACTTCTGGCATTATTATCAATAATTTTTTTTTGCTTGATTGTTTCGTTAGGGTCATTTTTCATAGCCCATTTAAAATACACATGATCTTCTATTAAGGTGTAGATAAAATTAGTATCTTTAATCGCTTGTTCGCATTCTGGAGAGCTTGCCTGTGCCTGATAAGGAATTAACGCTGAAGCAATTAGGGTTAAAGTAATTATGCGATATTTCATTGTTCCAATTGATAATTTGTTCTATGTCAATTACACTTGGCGACAGAAGTATTTGTGTGTGATTTAGATCTCTAATCAGAATTTTCTTTCAAAAAGTCAGAACGGCATATCCAAGTATTTTGCGATCGCCCTACCTCCCTACTTCTCTTCAACCCTCAACGATTTAACGCTAAAATAATCTTTGCGGAAAAATATAAATAAAATCATAGAATCAAGGACTCGATGCGCGTCTCTCTAAACTGGTTACAAGAATTAGTCGATATCAATATGTCCCCAGAAGAGTTGGGGAGAATTTTAACTATAGCAGGATTTGAATTAGAAGAATTAATCGATCTGCGTGCTAATGCTGACGGGGTGGTAGTCGGGAGGGTAATAGAGCGATCGCAACATCCCAATGCTGATAAGTTGAGTGTTTGTAAAGTAGATATAGGTGCAGATGAGCCTTTGAATATTGTCTGTGGTGCATCGAATGTGCGATCAAATATTTTTGTCCCTGTAGCTACAGTAGGGACTTATTTGCCTGCAATTGATTTAAAGCTCAAGCCCACTAAACTACGGGGTGAACCTTCTCAGGGAATGATTTGTTCTTTGACGGAATTGGGTTTAGAAAAAGAATCTGATGGGATATATATATTTGCGGAAGATAATCTTAAACCTGGGGATGATGTGCGTCCTTTGTTGGGTTTGAATGATGTTATTTTGGATTTGGCGACTACGGCTAACCGCGCTGATGCTTTGAGTATGGTGGGTATTGCCAGGGAGGTTGCAGCTTTGACTGGTGCTAAGGTGAGATTGCCAGAAATCAAAAAACAGGATCTTAATTCTGATAGTTCTTTAGTAATTGCTATTCAAGATCCAGCAGCCTGTATGGCATATATCGGTACAGTAATTGAGGGGGTAAAAATTGAGCCTTCTCCTGACTGGTTGAAATGGCGATTGGAAGCAGCAGGTACACGTCCGATTAATAATGTGGTGGATATTACTAACTATATTTTATTGGAATGGGGACAACCTCTTCATGCTTTTGATTGCGAGAAGTTACAACAGGTTGCAGGGAGTAATGATTTAACTATCGGGGTGCGTTTTGCTCAAGCAGGTGAAAAGTTAAAGACTCTGGATGAACAAGAAAGAGAATTAGTTACAGATAATTTACTGATTACCGTTAATGACCAACCCGTTGCTTTAGGGGGAGTTATGGGGGGTGAAGAGACAGAAGTTGATGACAATACTAGTAATATTGTTTTAGAAGCAGCATTGTTTGATCCTGTGGTTATTCGTCGTTCATCTCGCGCTCAAAACCTACGCAGTGAAGCTTCTACCCGTTACGAAAGGGGTGTAAACCAAGTAGAATTAGAATCTGCCTGTAAAAGAGCGATCGCACTACTGCAAGAATTGGCTGGTGGTACTCCTATTACCCAAGCTATTTCTGATTATCGTATCGATCATGCTAGCCGTAATGCTATTGAATTACGTTTGAGTCGAATTCATCAAATTTTAGGTAAGGTGAATAAGGAAGACGGTGTTGGTTATATTGAAGCTGTCGATGTTGAATCAATCTTGGGAGCTTTAGGCTGTAATCTAGAGCCAGTTGCAGGTAAAGAAAATACTTGGCTTGTTAAAGTGCCTCCTTACCGTTATCGAGACTTAGAACGGGAAATTGACTTAATTGAAGAAGTTGCCCGTCTCTATGGTTACGATCGCTTTTGTGATACTCTACCCGATAAAACCGAACCTGGTTATCTTTCGGCGGAATATGCGATTAAAAATAAACTCCGTGCTGTCTTACGAGGTGTCGGGTTAACAGAAGTGGTGCAATATTCTTTAGTTAAACCCACAGATAAAGAAGTCAAGCTAGCTAATCCTTTATTTGCAGAATATTCTGCTTTACGCACTGATTTATTTTCTGGCTTATTAGACGCTTTTGTTTATAACCAGTCTCAAGGTAACGGCGCACTCAACGCCTTTGAAATTGAACGGGTATTTTTCCAGTCAGAGGAACAATTAAAAGAAAGAGATTCCGTCGCAGGAATTATGGGGGGAAACATCACCTCTCAGGGTATGTGGGTTAACGGTGGCAAAGGTACACCAATGACTTGGTATGATGCTAAGGGAATATTAGAAAATGTCTTTAGTAATCTAGGGATTAGCGTCGAATATCGTCCAACCAGTGATGAACCAAGACTACATCCAGGACGTACTGCTGCACTATGGTTGCAAGGCAAACCTTTGGGTGTTTTCGGGCAAATTCATCCGCAACTGGCGCAACAGCGAGATTTAAACAACGAAGTCTATCTATTTGAATTAGATTTTAATATTTTACTGACAGCCTTAGATCGCGATGCCATAACCACCCCCAAATTCCAACCCTATTCCACCTATCCAGGTTCAGATCGAGATTTGGCTTTCTTTGCACCTTTAGATTTATCCGTGGCTGAAATTACCAAAGCGATGAGCAAAGCAGGAGGTAAACTACTACAAAAAGTCGAAGTGTTTGATGAATATAAAGGCAAAAATGTCCCCGAAGGACAACGCAGTTTAGCATTTAACTTAGTTTATCAAGCAAGCGATCGCACTTTAACTGATAAGGATGTCGATCCTGTACATCAAAAAGTCCGTGATACTTTAGTGAAGAAGTTTGATGTCACATTGCGGAGTTAAAACCGACTATTAAAATAAAAAAATCAAAGAGCAATAATTAAATATAGACCTGCCCTTTGATCTCGGATGAAGTGGAAGAGATATGAACAACATCAAACAGCTATATGAGACAGATTTTAATCTTTGGGTTGAAAAAACTATTGAGATAATTAAAAATCGAGATGTCAAGAATATGGACTGAGAGAATTTGCTAGAAGAAATTGAGGATATGGGGGCGAGTCAAAAACGGTCGTTAGATAGTTATGTGCAGCGTTTAATTGAATATATCCCTAAGCTCAAATACTGGCATTCTGAACAAGAAAGAAACGAAAAAGGTTGGAGAAGTGAAGTAGTTAACTTTAGAAATAGAATTAATCGCTTGCTTTAAAAAAATCCCAGTCTTAAAAATTATCTTACATCAGAATATCTTGATAACTATCAAGACGCGATCGCTACTATGTCTGAGAAGTTTGATATACCTAAATGCACCAGATCAAAAAGAAAAATGCAAGCTCATAATCAAAATAAAGTTAAAAAAGTATTTTCAGTAAGAGGTTAAATTTGAGCTTTATTACCCCTAAACTATCTTACACAATTTGGTTTAGCCAACGGACTGGTAGTACACTTCTTTGTAGAGCCTTACAGTCTACTAGTGTAGCAGGTAAACCTGGGGAATGGTTAAACTGTTATACTCCTTCTGATTTTAATTTGCTAGACAAGTATCAACTCAGCAATTATGCAGAATTGCAACAAAGACTATGGCAACTTGGAACTACTCCTAACGGTATTTTTGGTTTGAAGGTGGCAGTATTTGAGCCATATTTTAGTAAGATAATTAACACTTTTAAACAATTTCCTAATTGTGATTCCAAAGCGAATAAGCGTGTAGAAATTTGGAATAATGCTTTTCCTAACTGTAAACACATTTACATGACTAGAAGAAATAAAGTTCGTTTAGCTGTTTCTTGGTGGAAAGCAATTCAGTCTCAGGAATGGCATAGGGAACAAGGAAAATTACCTCTGGCTGCTGATCTTAGAGACAAATATTGTTACGAAGCAATTGATCATTTATTTGCTGAATGCTCGATGCGAGAAGCTGCTATTCAAGAGTTTTTTGCGGAAGGTTCAATTGTTCCTCTAACTATTATTTACGAAGACTTTATTCTTGCTTATGAAGAGACTATTAGAAATATTCTTAGTTGTTTGCAATTATCTGATGCTCAAAATGTATCAATAAATCCTCCTCAACTCCATAAACTAGCGGATGATATATCGGAAGAATGGGTGCAAAGATTTAGACAAGAAAGACAAATAGGGTGGGATAATTTTTGGTAGGATTACTTGACATCCTGTTTAACAACATTATTATTATCTAACTATACAAAAGCGATCGCCCTAAAACTCATCTTCAGAAATACCAGAAACTTTTGCCAGTGAATTAATCTAACAGGTTTTTCATATACTGATTCACATAGTTCAGCTATCTGTGAGCTAAGATGAGAAAATCCATCTGGAGCATAAGGTGCAAGTTCTTTGAATGTCTCCGTTTGCGTTGTTAGGGTCTCAGTATCTTTGTCAATAGTTTCATTTTCTTTTAATCGCCAAATTTTCTTTAATTCTCCGAGTAAATATCTTTGTCTTGCTTTAACTATTGCTGGTGTCCATTCCTGCTCTTTCAAAACTTGAACTGTTAAAGCAAATGTAGATACGGGTTTATTAAAATACTTTTCTTTTTTCGACTGAAAATCATAATTACTAGCTGCAATATTTTTTTGGTGAGAAAGCAAAACTAAATTGCTCAAACGATGCAAGTAATTTTCTTTTACTTCGGTAGAAAACCAATTTAGCCACTGACTATCAAATTTAGGATTTTGAGGAAGAACGTGTTCGATGGTAATTTTTTTGTATGTATCGTAGTCGGGAGTACCATCAGAAATAGCACTGTTAAGACGCAAGAGTATATAAAGGCTGATATTTTTAGTTTTATATGTGTTGTAAATGTCTCCGTTGAGGCGATCGCAAATTTCTTGTTGTTCTTGTATACTTAATTGCAGTGGTGAATCAAAACTATATAAGTCACCGTTATTTTCAATCAACTTAATCAGATCTGCATAACGTTTAATACGTTTATCGATATTAGCTTTTAAAATTGTTAAACCAGCAGCCAAACGTTCAAAATCAGTAAAGAATTTTAGTAATTGTTCTGGTTCATGACGATATTTTGTTAGGTAGAGAATTCCTGGCGCAACCCAGTCAGAATTACCTGTCTTTTGTAGCCAACGAAATAGTCGATTGATTTCCGAAGTGTGTATTACACTAACAAAAGTATAGTTTTTAATATTTTCTAAGGCTTTAGCATAGGGTTCTATAACTTTATCAATTAGATAACGCGAATCTTTATTTTCTTCTCGTATTAATACATAATCACGAAAACTTTTAAGTACTGATGATTCTAATTTCTTCTGAGCATAAATCATCCGAATATGAGAAAAAAGCTCAGTAAAATCTTTTCTGCCTAATTGTTCTTCTAAGTCTTCCCATTTACGAGTATATTTCTGTTCCTGTTCTTTATCTTGAGACAATTTACCAATAACATCAGCTTTTAAAATATCTGTAATTGATAAGTCCAAACCGCGATCATTAAGTACGGAAAAGATTTTGTAAGCGGAATCAAAATCTGATGTATGAACTATGACTAAATAGCAATGCTGTAAAATAAATTGAGTTAAACGGACTTTATGAAATTCTTCTGGTAAATCTTTAGCAATTTTATCGAGTAAAAAACGAGTATTCTTAACAATATTACGTTGACTATTAGAAAGGTCATGTAAATTAATTTTGTCTAATTTTTCTATACCATCGGAGCTTTGAATATATTCCTTGAAAAAATCGCGATCGCGTTCTCTTAAAATTAATCTAGGACTAGCGGAAGCACCTCCAAGCGGATTCTCTGGTTGACAAATAAAGCTTTCTAAGTTGTGTTTATACGTAGGAAGTAACTCTCTGAGTACAGCAAATAAAATCGTTAAAGTTGTTAATCTTTGTTGTCCATCGACAACTTCAGATTCGGATCTACCTATCGGCTTAATTAAAACAATATTGCCTAAAAAATAGGGAGGTAATTTATCAATATCTGTTGATTTGTCTCCCAATGCATCAATTAAATCTGTAAGTAGCTGTTCTGTTTGTTCAGTTGTCCAAGCATAGGGCCGTTGATAATTAGGGATGTTAAATACAAAATCGTCACTGAGTACTTTTTTGATAGGATAACCAGCCCCTTCGATTTTTATTGCTGTCATGTTTTTTGAAAAATCTAAATTTATTAGCCTTCATAAATAGGTTTCCCAAAATTAGAGGTAAATATTCCAAAAATAAAGCGATCGCTAACATCAATGTTATACTAAAAGTATAACTTCAAATTATACTCGCTGATTATGACTACAGCAAAGACAG
>NZ_PVWF01000046.1 GCF_003003995.1 Pleurocapsa sp. CCALA 161
GTCAGAGTAGCTTTTAAATTGTTCTGACCTCGTTGCAGAGCCTGATAATAGAGAACTAAATCACCGAGTAATAAAACTCCTTGAATAGTTTGATAAATAATTAAACCAAAAACTATGAAGATAATAATGCCTGCAAAAGCTTGGGCTAAGAAAAAGGTTGTGGAACGTTTAATCGAAATTCCTAATTTTTCTTTATAAAGCTTACTTCTAATTTTGTCGTACTCATTACTAAACCAATGACCTAAATTGAAGAGGCGAACTTCTTTGGCAAACTGTTCATTGGTTAGCATCCACCCTAAGTACATCGACTGTCTTTCTAATTGAGTGCGTTTACGCTGCCAACTATACATAGTCCGAGAATACTCCATCCTGACAAAGACTGCTGGAATAGTCGCTACTAGCAAAACACCAATAATCCCCCAATGTAGAGATACTAACAACCCCACCATGGCGATTAAGGAGATAAAATTTTGCACTAACTGAGCAAGACGAGTTAGAATTTGCGGTGGTCGATAGGGAGCTTCTTGCTGCGCTCTTTGTAGAGCGTCGTGATATTTGGCATTTTCATAGTATTCTAGGTCTGCTTCTATTGATTTAGCATGAATAATACCCTGCATATAGTCAGTTACTTTTTGAGCATGGGCTGTATTTACCAGCTCATTTAAGGATTGGCAGAAACTATCAACAATCGTAGCAACTCCTGCTAAGACAATTAGGGGTAAAACTTGAGCGAAAACTTGCTCAGGATTACTGGCTTTGAGGTTGATAGTTACTGTATCAATAATTAGTTTAGCCAGATAAATCAACGCCAAAGGCATCAATCCTTGTACTACTACTAGAGCTAGTCGAGTAATTGTCCAACCAGGACTACTTTGCCAAACTAAACGTAGAGCTGGTAGAAAGCGAATCGCCACTTTAAATTTCTTTTTAACAGTTTGGCTAATTTTCATGATTTAAGAGGCAAAAGAGTACTTTCTTTATATTTGGTTTAGGTCTTCTTTTATTGACATTACTAACTCAGGGAGTTCTGATAGTACAAATTTGCGTTCTAATTTAAAGATAGGTATGTTGCTAACCAAGTTAGCGCACTGTTGAAAATGAACTTGCTCTAATTCCTGATGTTTCAAAGCTTGGACAGCACGAGTATGACGAACTAATTCCATGAAAGCGTTTTGGGGAGAAAAAAGAGTTATTTTGTTGCGATCGCCATGAGCTAATACATAAATTCGTTTCAAAGGGTAGGGTTGATTGACAAACCCATGTCCTAGCTGATGTACTCGTTTTTGAGTTAAAGGATGCAGAGGAGATAGAGTACCGCGATCAAAACCTAATGCTTCAGCAGAATCTGATCTTAATTTGATACTGGGAAAAGAGGGAATAACTAAATAAGGATTAACCTTGGTGTTAATTGCCATTACATCTTCAGTCAGAACACCATATCCTTCGCGATGCAATGCTGAAGCAATAGTTGATTTACCTGAACCTGAAGAACCAAGAAAAGCAATTGCCCCACCTTCTACTAATACACAACTAGCGTGTAAAACTAGGAATCCTCTTTGTTGTAGTAGTACCACCATTGCTGAACCTAAAATACAAGGACACAACACATTTTCACTTATTCCTACCTCTGGATTGATAATTATTTCTTGACCATTTCTAATTAAAAATTCTCCTACTCCAGGAAGTTTTCCTAATAAATGATTTTGATCTTTGAAATAATTTAGCGAATATTTTTTTAGGTTTTTAATAGTCACAATTACGTCTGGTTTACCATCATGTTTAACTGACGCTAATAACGTGGTTTCTGATTTTATAATTAATCCATAGGCAGTTGAAGTATGCATAAGTGTAGTTAAATCATTTTTATTAAATATTTAAGAAAAGGGAGAATAAAAAATATTCTCCCTTGTTTATTAAATTGATGTATTTTATGTATTTAGATTTTACTAATTTTACTAATTAAGTATTAATAGTAACATCTCCAGAACCATCAGTTGGGATACCCAGAGTAGTTCCATTAACAATAATAGAATCCTGAACTGGAGACGGACCTCTTGCTTGAGTAACAGTATCAATATTACCGTAAGCAGTTAGCTTGGGAGTTGAATATTTTGTTTTCATTTGCATTCTCCTTGTGAATAAATATTCACTATTTAATATACAATATTTTCCTTTAAAAATCAACTTTTTTAATTATAATAGAGCAATAAATTAAATATCGATAACTCAAAAATACAAGTAATTATGTAGAATAACTTATTGTAAAATAATATCAAAAAATAGTTTAACTTGCTATTAATAAAAATCTTAATCTTTGTAATTCATCATGATTGCAAGCCATAAAGATAGAGAAATACTAGCCCAGATTTTAATGATTATATTTTCTGTAATTTTTCCTTCGTTAATTGAATTTTGATACATTGACTTTAAATGGGCAATGTCTACAAAATCGGCAATATTTTTTGATTTAATTATCATTGCCTCTTCTAAAATTTTCTGGTCATACTCCAATAAACCTTTAATCATTCCTGGAGTTATATCAGTTTTATCGCCTCGCCATTGAATTTTAGGTGGAAGGATACTATCCATTGCTCTTCTCAAAACCATCCTTGACCAACCTTGATTTAGTTTTTGTGTTGCGGGTAAAGCCAAACAAAATTCAATCAATCTTTTGTCCATAAAGGGATGACGAGATTCAATTCCAAAAGCAGCAGCATAAGCATCCAATCCTTCTAAAGGAATCGAAAACAATCCTGAAGTTAATTCCCGCCAGTGATGCTCTTTTTGTGTCCATGGTGGATCTTTGGAACGATCAAAAGATTGTACGCGCTCGCTCAATCCAATACGTTGAGCAAAATCAGGGTTAACTAGAGGAAAAGGATTAGATGGAGTGCGTTTAGATCGATTGAAATAACGTAATTTCTGTTTAATTCCATCGGGAACTATCGCTTTGAAACCATAGTTAAGCCAAAGTCGGCGATGGGAAATTTCAACAGCTTCACTAATTTGATGAACAGCTTGCCAAAAAGCCAACCATTTTCCTGTTCTAGCTAGTTCTTTTAGAACAGGTAATCCATAATGACGTAAAAGCTTAGTAGGTGACTGATTAAAGTTTTTAGCTAAAGCTGTTCCTTCGACTAAAAAGGCTTTCCATTTTCCTGCTCTAGCTAATTCACTTAAATAATAAACCCCGTGGGAAACGGTGCTATCGCCATCAAAACCATTTAAACTAATACGTACCCCAGCTTCTCTGGTAGCACGGTTCAAACCCCAAACTAGATAGCAGTTACCAATCAGCGATTCATCACAATATTTAAAAAAATTTTGCCATTCCGATAGAGGTCCTGTCTGGTCGGGATGAACAAAATGGGGGATGAGATCCCCCTGAGCAATTACTGTTTCAATATAATTACGTTCGTTGGATTCTGGAACACTATCAAAGATGTTAGAAAAAGTATGAAGTCGCTTTCCTTGTTCCTTTAATAAATTCTTTGCCACACAAGTAATTGAAGAAGAATCTAAGCCACCACTTAGATGAGAACCAATAGGGTAGGCACTCCGCAAACGACATTGAACAGCTTCGGTAAATATTTCTAAAAATGCTTCGGCATATTCTTGATCGGAATTAAGTCTTATTTCTTCACCAGGTTCAAGCGACCAATAACGATGTAGCGTAAGCTTCCCTTTTCGGTTTATAGTTAATGTATGTGCAGCAGGAAGCCGCCAAATATCCTGATATGATGTGATGCTTGGGTCTTCTAAAGTAGAGGTTAAGTAATCCCCAATTCTAACTTCGTTAAGTTGGAAGGGAACATCAGCTAATCGAACTATGGCTTTGATTTCAGAAGCAAAAACAAAAGTTTGATTTGCTTGATGGTAATAGCAAAATGGTTTTACCCCAAAATGATCTCTGGCGCAAAACAGTTTTTGTTCGCGTTTATCCCAAATGGCAAAAGCAAAATCACCTAACAACTCTTGAGGACAATTTTCACCCCATTTATAGTAAGCTTTTAAAATAAGCTCTACATCGGTAATTTTTTCAGCAGCGAGATCTCTTAAATCCAGACGAGAAATCAATTCGTCGCGATTGTCAATTCTGGCATCAGCAGTAATTACGCAGTTTCCATAATCATCAGTTAATGGTTGCTTCTCCAGTAACGATTCAGGAGTAGTCCAAAGCAGACGATGACCCAAACCAACGTTATCTTGACACAAGATATCAGCTCCATCTGAACCACGATGAGCTAGAGTATCTGACATCTTTTGTAAAACATTTGATTCGGCTGGCTGACCATCAAAATAATAAACACCGAAAATTCCGCTCATAATGCATATTTGAAAAAAGTGTTAATATTTAAGTTGCTGCACAATAACAATAATTTAATTAAGAATTTCTTCTTCGCTTACTTCAAGTAATTTCGCTGCTTGCATTTCCCTCAATATTGATTGAAGATCTTGCTCTGCTTGTTCTGGAGTTACTTCGTATTCCTCTAGAATTAAGTCAAGTAATTTTTCTTTCGTTTGGGGTTGTTGTAACCACTGCCAAATATCGACTCCAACTGAATTAAGACCGTAATAAACTCCAGATTCTAGGTCGAGAATAACTGCCTCATCAGCAATTTCTGAATACAGATGGTTTTGGGATATTTTATAAGTTGTAGATTGATTCGTAGTAATTTTAATGCTCATGTTTCCTTCAGGCTCACTTACGCTACGTAATTAGAATAAGTAAATAAAAATGCTTTACTGAAGCTTATTCGAAATACCTTTTAAATATAGGTTGTAGATAAGTAACCAAAAAGTAAGATCACTATAATTTTGAAAGTTTTTATGGTTACACAAACAATTGCAATACCTTGCTCGATCGCTCTTTTCCACGATTACTTCATCAACCTTGGGAAAAGCTAGACTTGCATTAAACGAGGAGTAATCTTGGCAATATCAGCGCGGTCATTTAGCACTTTGCCGTTGTAAGTAACCCAAGCATGACCCATATCTTCTCCCCAGCCAATTTCCAGTTGAGCATTAATTCCCCGTGCTTGCAACCACTGATGTAAAACTAGGGAACGATGTAAACATTTAGGGCCCAGAGGATGAATTTTGGCTGTCCAAGCGATCGCGATCGCCCTTTGCCGAATTTCTCTGGTTATTTCTGAGTTTAAACTAGCTGGTTGAAGATCGGCAGGAACTTTTAACGCCTCTAGAGCCATCTCTTTAAGCCGACTATCTACCCACCATAGTTGCTTGAATGCCCATAGACAAAGTGGGATATACTTCGGCTTGGCGATCACTTTACCCAGTAACTGAGGAAATATCAAGAAAACTTTTATTATCTGGGAAGAGGCGATCGCATTTAAGATCATATTCATATTAGTTATCTGCTTTGCTACTTAAAATAAAAAATTTTAATTTGATAAAGCTTGTTCAAAACTAGCGAGGATAGTTTCCCAAGAAAAATTTTGTTGAGCATCAACATAACCTTGTTGACCTAAGGTTTTAGCTAGAGAAGGAGCTTTAATCAATTTTTCGATTAATTTGCCCAAGGCGATCGCATCTTCAGGGGGAAACAAATAACCATTTACACCATCTTTAATTAACTCTAATGCGCCCCCCGCAGCAGAGGCAATTACTGGCTTCTGAGCCAACTGCCCTTCGACAATTACCCTGCCAAAAGGTTCTGGTTCAGTAGAAGTATGAACTATAATGTCACAAGCTTTCATGAGAGTGGGAATATCATCCCGAAACCCCAACCAATGAACTCTTCCTTTTAATTCAGGTGTCTCAGCTAAAGTTTTAAGTTCAGTAACATATTCTTGTTCTCCAAATAAAGCTGTTCCGACTAGAAGCACATGAACTTTAGGGCTGTGTTTAATCGCCTCTAACAAAATATGCTGACCTTTCCAATAAGAAAAACGACTAAATAATCCTACTAAAAAACCATTGCCAATGCCTAATTGCTCACGAATTTTTTTGACATCATCGAAATTTACCAGGTCAAATTTCTGAGGATCAAAACCGTTGTAAACTACGCGAGTTAACTTCGCTTTTCCTCCAGCAACAACAAAAGCTTTCCCTGTAGCTTGAGAATTAACCAACACTTTAGCAGCAAATTGATTAGCTAAAAAAATCGCTACTAGACGATTAACTTGACTAAAATGCCCAGCTGTTAGGATATCGTGCAAATACCACAAAACTGCTGGACTACCTCTTAAAGAAGCTAAAGCTGCCGTAATAAAAGCTTTTTGAGAATTAGCTAAAATTAGATCGTAACCTTTTGCTTCTCGGTCAATATAACCTGCAATCTGCCAAAGTTCGGGGATCGTTACTAACGAGCTTAATCCTCCAGAAGTACGCAAATTGAGCATAGTGTTAGAAACAGGGGCAACCTGGACTTTAACTCCTGCTTGTTCTAGACGTTCGCGTAAAATACCATCTTGAAATAAAAGTACTTTGCTCGTATCTGCATATGCAGTTGCCAAGTCTAATAGACTAAGTTCAGCTCCTCCCATAACAGCTGTGTGATCGACAAAGAGAATTCTGTGTTGCTTCATCAAAATATTTTTAAAGAGCTAGTTGAACCAATTTTCTACGCACATAGCTTTTCATGATTGGCATGAGAGAATATTGGGAGTTGTCTTTTACCATGAGCGATCGCTTTTCTAAAGATGCAATACTCTTGTTAAATTTTATTTTAGATTGAGCATGTTTTAGATTGGTGGCTAAATCTTTTTGAGGGATTGGTTGACAAGATATTGCTAACCAAAAAATAATTTCTTTTTCTAGTTTTGATAAGCAATCTAGCTCTTGCTCTAATAAACTAACAATTTCTTCTACAAGACACAGCTCTTGCACAACTTGTTCTAAGTCTTCATGATCATCATGAAAAATATTCAAGTGAGAAGCAGTAATTTTTAATAATTGGGGATTACAATGCAACCTTGTCGATAAATCTAGTAGCTTTGTCTTCTCGATCTTAGTACTGTCTAAATTGGTAATTTGCTCAATAGTTGATTCTTCTAATCCTTGAAGATCGAGAATTTTAATCTGGTTCATACCATAGTATTCGAGAGACTTAGGCCTGACTCGGCTGGCGCAAATCATCAGACTTTGATGATTAGTAGCTATAATTGACCTTAAAAAGTGTCCGTAGTCTTCAAGATTTCGTTGATAGCAAATACCTACTTGATCGACTTCTAGAATAGATTCTAAATCATCTAATACGAGTAAAATTCTTTTCTGTTTTAAATGGTTAATTAACTGAGCCAGTAATGAACTTAAGTCTTGTTGGGTAAATCCTGAATTGCTGTGTTGGTCTTGGTTTTGACCGATTATTTTTAAAAAATTATTAGTTAATGTTGTTGGCGATAGCGAATTATTGAGTGAAAACCAGATAACATAATCAAATTGGCTCTGATTATCTTTGGCAAATTTAGTAATCAAACTAGTTTTACCACAACCAACCATTCCAGAGACTACAATACAGTTACAGTTTGAATCTTGACTCCAAGATTTTAAAAGCTTTATTTGTTTGTCTCTACCAATAAAATGCTCTGTATTAGGAGCTGTCGCCCAATGGTAAAATTCTCGTTTTAAAGATTCAGTAGATAGTACTTGAGAATTTTGATTGGTTAGCAATTCATCTCTCTTATTCACAACTATTGAGCAACTGATCTTCTGTCTCATATAAGGAACAAAATTACTCTTATTAATTTGCTCATTAAAAGCATTAGAAAGAATCTGCCACAAATTACAGCCTACAGTCTTAATGTATTCTGGATCGTAATTGTAATCACAAGCCATCTTAGAATATGTCTTGCCATTCCACACTTCTCTCAGTACTATTTCTTGAGTTGCACTCAGGTAGGTAGGACTGATAGTACGGTCTATTAAAGACAAAACAGAGTTAAAATCTATTGGATTAGTCATTGCGGATAAATGAAGTCTATGTAGAGCGTGGAAATAGATACATCTCTGAAAATAGATACAAACATACTTCAATTTAGTTTTTTAAGCACAGATAGTTGATTTTGTTAATAGTACAATGGTTATTTGTTAGCTACTATACTATTATGAAATATTTTGTTTCCTTACTTTTTTATATGTCAAAGTTGTGAATTTTTGACAATGGCAAGCTATAATCCATACAATATTGGTTTAGGAAAAACAGTGTTGTATGAACCGATACTTAAACTTAATTTAAATGGTTTTACTTGTGATTTCCCGAATAACATAAAACAATACATCGTTAGACCCACTAAAGTCAACTGTATTAAGTGATTAAATTAAGTGGTCATTTTTTCCTTGTGAGGACATTACAGCAGCACATATATATATATCAATTTAAATGGTTTTGATCAAGGTATTTCAATAAGCATGTACCTGATGGCTACTCGACACAAGTACCTCAAACCCTTTTTAAATATAAATTCTTTCTTTTGAGTGCAAAAGACACTTTTTGAGCAAGCGATCGCTTGTAAGCACTGACAAAATTTAATTTCAACGGAAAATATAGGATTGACATGGATGTGTCAGGTAGCCAGACGTGTATGTTGTGCTACAAGATTTACTTAAGCAATTGCACAGTCAGTTATTTTAGGGTTTTAATTTTGCCTCTTGATAGGGAAAACGCTTGTGCCACTAAGTATAATTACTCAGTGGTATAAGTGCGATACTCGTTCCCTATAACTTTCATATAACTTTTAAGTCACTTTAAAGAAATTATTTTTTTGATAGGTTTAACTTAACTGTTTATTTCTAAATATAAATACGGAGATTTAAAAACTTAAACTTCTTATAATCTCCTCTTATCGAAATAAATTGGATCAGCCGAAACAGAGAGTAAAGCGAAGTTTATAGTCTTACATGTTGAAGAATAAACGCAGACTAAGTAGCGAAATTTTGACAATAGATAATATCGGATATAAATGAAGGTAGCCTTAGTACATGACTATTTAACGCAACAAGGTGGTGCTGAAAGAGTTTTTCAGCTACTATGCAGCCTTTTTCCAGAGGCCGATATCTACACATCTCTTCATGATGTCAAAAATACCATCGAGCTTCAGGGACGTCCAGTGCAAACGACTTTTTTACAGAAGCTGCCAGGAACGAAAAAAAACTTTCGTTTGTTCGCGCCTTTTTACTATTATGCTTTTCGCCAACTAGATTTACAAAAATACGATTTGATCTTCAGCAGTACTTCGAGCTTTGCTAAAGGAGTAAGCAAAAAACCAGGAGCAATGCATATCTGTTTTTGCCATAATGTTACTCGTTTTCTTTGGAATACCCGAACTTACTTAGAAGAATATAGTGGTATTAAAAAATTCTCCCCTTTAATCAAGCCGATTCTGAAATTAATGAGACAGCAGGATTTGCTATATGCTCGAGAACCAGATTTATATATTGCTAACTCGACCACGGTGGCAGAAAGAATTGAGCGCATTTATAAAAGGAAAGCTTTAGTAATTAATTATCCTATTAACACTGATAAGTTTATATTTTCAGCCGAAAAAGAAGATTATTATTTAATTTCATCCAGAATGATTAGCTATAAAAGGCTAGATATTGCGATCGAAACCTTTAACTGGCTGGGGCTACCATTAGTCATTATCGGGGATGGTCCAGAACGGAAACGTTTAGAAGCGAATGCTTTAGATAACATCAAGTTTTTGGGTTATGTGGAGGATGAATGGCGCACTTACCTAATGGCAAAAGCCAAAGCGGTTATTGTGACCGCTCTAGAAGACTATGGTTTAGTGCCAGTTGAAGCTAATGCTAGTGGCACTCCAGTCATCGGATATGGTGCAGGGGGAATACTCGATACGCAAATTTCAGGTAAGACAGGAATTCTTTTTAATCCTCAATCCCCTGATGCCTTGCAGTTAGCAATTAAAGATGCAGAGGATCATCAATGGAATTATGAAGAAATTCGCAACCATGCGATCGCTAATTTTTCAGAATCAGTATTTTTTAAACAAGTAGTGGAGGTTATTCAAGAGTTTTGTGGTCGTTCAGTTTTAAACGACTTGAACCTTAATGAGAAGTGGTTAGAAGAACTAAATAATAAAAAAGCTATTACAAAAGTATAGATATCAAAGTATGGATCAAAATAATTGGGAAACAGAAACACAAGGCGACTTAGGGTATGGAGAGCTTTTTAGTAAGCTTTGGCATCGTCGCCTGTGGTTTATCGGAGCTTTTACGGGGGTATTAGCGATCGCGGTTCCTCTAGCTCTGCTCAAACCAGCTGTATATCAAAGCTATATGCAGATCCTAGCAGAATCTAATTATCAAGCTAAGGATCTTCAAGATAACCAACGAGACTCAGAGGAGCAATTTGCTGATGCCAATGTAGAGTTAGATTACACTACTCAAATTAAGGTTTTGACAAGTCATGAGATCCTGCAAAGAGTAGTTAATCAACTGAAGTTGAAAGACCAACGGTCAGAGCAGGCTTCGTCGTCTTACGGCGGAGTAATCTCTGACTCGGAAGCAACAACTGCGGCAATTATTGCAGCCTTGCGTGAATCTATTGGCGTGTATCAAGTTTTAGACGAAAGTACCGACTCGAATAAAGACTCAGCTACTAAAATTATTCAGGTAAGTTATGTTGGCAGTAGTCCTGTCGAAACCAAAAAAGTTTTAACAGCGATTCAAGAAGTTTATCTAAAATACAATCTCGAACAGCAGGAAAAGCGTCTTCGGGATGCACTCACTTTTATTAATCAGCAAATTCCTCAAGCAAGAAAAGAATTAACTCAAACTGAGACAAATTTGACCAAGCTTACTAAAGAGAACAACCTTGTCTCTCCA
Organism: Pleurocapsa sp. CCALA 161; assembly: GCF_003003995.1. GTDB lineage: Bacteria > Cyanobacteriota > Cyanobacteriia > Cyanobacteriales > Xenococcaceae > Waterburya. The sequence continues at coordinate 10,810 of NZ_PVWF01000046.1, forward strand.
GAAGCAGAAGCCACTTCGGTCAAAGAAAATATTAGACAAATTGCTCAAGAAAGAGAAGCATTAAAAGCTCAAGTGGGTGAAATTGCTGGAAGTTCTTCAGCTCTTCAAGAGCAGTTGGGTGTGTCTGTTGAAAATGCTTTGGCTTTATCTCGCCTTAGTCAATCCCCCCGATATCAAAACTTGTTAAATAACTTGAAACAAATGGAGCAGGATCTTGCCACTCAACAAACTAAATTTACTAATTATAATCCAGCCTTAAAAAGTGCGATTGAAGAGAAAAAAATTCTTCAAGATTTATTATCCGAGGAAGCAGAAAGAATATTGGGAGAACTACCTCCTAACTTTAGTAGCGATTTAAAATTGCTTCAAAAACAAGGATTGGTTGGTAGTGATACAGGGATTGCCAATACGGTTAATGACTCCCAAGCAAGATTGACAGGTATTCGTCAACGAGATTTGAGTTTGGCTCAAACTGAAGCAGCACTTAAGCAGAGATTGGTTGGTTTTCCCGAACTAATTTCTCAGTATAGAAATTTAACCCAAGAATCCGAAATCAAGCGACAAGCCGTGCAAAGACTGTTAGAAGCTAAACAGAAGCTAGAAATAGAATTAAGCCGAGGTGGAAATAACTGGCAAGTAATTGAGCCACCCCAAGCAGGATTACAAATTGCTCCTAATTTAGCTAAAGATTTATTACTTAGTTTGGTAGTTGCTAGTTTTGTGGGTGGATTTGCAGCTTTTGTCAAAGATTTTACTGATGAGACAATTAATACATCTAAAGAAATTGAACGTCGAACTAGTCTGCCAATTCTAGGTACTGCTCCTGGATTATCAATTTCATCTTCTAATAATTTACTAACTCGGCTTCCATTTAGATCTATTTCTAGTGATACTAGTTCGATCCAAAATGTAATTCAGTGGCAACCATTTAGAGAAGCGATCGATTTAATTTACGAAAATCTTAAACTAGCTTATTTAAATTCTTCTTTAGTTGGATCAGCTCTAAAATCGATCGCCATAACTAGTGCGGTAGCTGGAGAGGGAAAATCAACTTTGACCCTTGGTTTGGCTTTAAGTATTGCTAGGGATCGACAAAAAGTTTTGGTTATTGATGCCGATCTTCGCTCTCCCAGTTTACATAAATCTTTTGCTCTAACTAATTTATCTGGATTAACAAACTTTTTAGGAGGAGAAATCAGCCTTCCCCTGATTCATCAAGTTTCGCTGTCGGGGGCAAGGATAGACTTAATTACATCTGGCACTATGACTGAAGACCCTGTCAAAATACTTAATTCTTCGAGATTAGGGCGTTTTATTGAACAGCAAAAAGAAAATTATGACTTGATTTTAGTCGATACTCCTCCCGCGATCGGAATGGTAGATGCAATTAAAATTGCGTCTATCTGTGATACCTCTTTAATCGTATCGCGCTTGAATAAATCTAAAGTTTCTAAATTTTTAGAAGTTACAGCTTTGTTTGGCAAATTAAATGTCTTAGGAATTGTCGCTAATGATTCCCAAGATGTTGCCAAAGCATATGGAAAAAGACCTAAATACCTGTTACCTCAGCAAGTTTAATCACACGGAGAATATAAATGACTGCCAGTATTTTAATTCAAACATCTAAAGTACTCAACTTGAATATTGGTTCATCAAAACAAGAAAATTACTTACCTATTTGCGATTTGAAATGGAGACAAAAAAATCTTTGGATTAAAAATATTGCTGACCAAGGTAGTTATAAGTTCCCAGCTTTAACCAGAAAGCAGTGGTTAGAAAATTGCCTATGTAATTCTTGGTTAAAAAGGGTTTGTATCGATCCAGAATTGGGTGAAAAATCGATTAAACTCTGGGCGGATACTTGTAAGCGAGCAGGTAAGCCAATTTTTTTGCGTATTACTTCTAACAATCATTTACCTAGCTGTCGCCAGACTGTTTATTGGAGAGCAAAAAGAATTTGTGATTGGTTAATTAGTGCAATTATTTTGTTGGTTATTAGCCCTTTAATGTTGCTAGTTGCTTTATCAATTAAATTTAACGGTTCTGGTCCTATATTTTATTGTCAATGGCGAGTTGGAACAAGAGGTAAATTGTTTAAAATCTATAAGTTTCGGACTATGACTGTAGATGCAGAGTTAAAACATCATGAAGTAATGAAGGCTCAGGAAGGATTGCACAAAGTTGAAAATGATCCCAGGGTTACTTTTGTTGGTAAATGGTTGAGAAAGTATAGTCTTGATGAATTGCCTCAGTTAATTAACGTCTTAAGAGGAGAAATGAGTCTAGTCGGTCCTCGACCTTGGGCTTTATATGACGCATTACGGTTAGGAAAATTAGGCAAGCAGAGATTGAATGCTTTACCTGGTATAACTGGGGCATGGCAGGTGGCAAGTCGTTCTAATCAATTAAATTTGAATGATGTGACTAAATGTGATTTAGAATACTTGTATAGTTGGTCTTTAATTCAAGACTTAAAGATTTTGCTAATGACTGTGCCTAAAGTTATTTCTGGGTTTGGTGCTTATTAACTTTGACATCATTCTAAGAAGTTGCCAAAAAAATATAAGTTGCTATTGTTACATTGAAGTAACCTTAATCCCTATAGCTTGGGGGACTTTCGATTATTCACCTCTCAAGTTTGCCAGCCTGGAGACACTTAATAGTTACTTAGATATAACTATCAAACCAGGCATTAATGTATCATAATCAGTTTCAACAATGAACACCAAAATTTTTAAGTTCTTATTTGATGAAATTCTTCAAGAAAAATATTCAAACACAAAGCTTTCCATAGAAAAAAATATTGGTAGAGTTCTTGCTACTTTTTTTGGTAACAAATTAACACAATCGCTATGCTGATTCGTCCTAAAATTCCAATTGCTATTCGTAAATTGCTGAAAAGTACCAGCTTTTGGCATGACAACTTTATCATTCTCAGAGAATTTAAAAATTTTCGTAAAATTGCAGTTATCGCCTTAACTTGTACTTTACTGGGTGCTTTGTTTGAAGGAACTACTGTTGGCTTAATTGCTTCTTTTTTGCAGGTATTAACTACTCCTGAAAAGCCACCGATTGAAACTGGTATTGTTTGGTTTGACACTAGCTTATTGGCAACGCAGGCATCTCCATCAGAACGAGTTTATCGACTAGCTGGTTTTATTCTAATTACGATTTGGCTGCGATCGCTTTTAAACTACTTTGGACTTTATTATTCTCGACTAGCTCAATCTAACCTATGTGATCATTTGCGTAAAAGGTTATTTGAGCAACTACAGAGCTTGAGTTTGAGTTATTACTCGACGAGCCGTTCGGGATCTCTCATCAATAGCTTGACAACAGAAATAAACCAACTAAAACAAGCTTTTAATGTTTTTTCTGGCTTGATTAACAAAAGCTTCTCGCTGATAGCTTATGCAGCTTCAATGTTTTGGCTATCTTGGGAACTTTCTTTGGCGGCAATTGCGCTATATACTCTTCTGTCAGTAGGACTTTCAACGCTGATTCGTCGTGTTCGTCAAGCGAGTTTTGCTGTACCACAAGCTAATGGCAAACTTTCTTCAATTGCTATTCAGTTCATCAATGGGATTCGGACTGTTAAAGGTTCAGCATCTGAAGACTTTGAAAGGAGAAGGTTTTACCGCTCCAGTGTAGAGATAATTCAAAAAGAAGATAAAGTTGCAGCGATTTCCTCCTCAGTACTACCTCTAGCTGAAGGATTTGGTAGTACGATTTTAATCGTCATGGTAGTTGTTGCATTTAATCTTTTTATTTCTAAAGGTAATTTGCAAACGGGTTCGCTACTTACTTTTATGTTTGTGTTATTACGGATGATGCCCCTGGTATCTCAAGTTAACAACATGAGAGAAAATTTGAGTCGTTTTCAAGGTTCAATTAATAACATTCAAGAACTATTAAAGGTAACTAATAAACCTTATTTAATTAATGGTCATCTAGAATTTAAAGGACTACAAGAGCAAATAAGTTTTTTAACAGCTAATTTCGGTTATGAGCCAGCTCGTTTGGTTTTAGAAGATATTAATTTAATTATTGAAAAGGGTAAAGTCACAGCATTAGTCGGCGGCTCAGGAGCTGGCAAGAGTACTTTAGTCGATCTTATTGCTCGTTTTTACGATCCGACAAAGGGTTCGATTTTACTAGATGGAAAAAACTTAAAAGATTTTGATATTGCTTCCGTTCGTCGCAAAATGGCGATTGTTAGCCAAGATACTTTTATTTTCAATGCCTCAGTGAGAGAAAACATTGCTTATGGTTTGGAAGAAATTAGAGAAGAAGATATTTGGCAAGTTGCGAAGTTAGCTCATGCCATTGAATTTATTCAAGAATTACCAGAAGGTTTAAATACAATACTAGGCGATCGCGGAGTCAGGTTATCAGGTGGTCAAAAACAGCGTATTGCGATCGCTCGTGCTTTGCTTAGAAATCCAGACATTCTTATTTTAGACGAAGCAACCAGTGCCTTAGATTCGGTTACGGAACAGTTAATTCAAGAATCATTGGAAAAATTATCTAAGGGACGGACTGTAATAGCGATCGCTCATCGTTTATCTACTATTGCTAAAGCAGATAAGGTTTTCGTACTAGAGAAGGGAAAAGTTGTCGAACAAGGTAATTATCAACAACTATTAGCCTTAGAAGGAAAGTTTTGGAAGTATCATCAGATGCAGCATAGAACATTCCAAATTTCTTGATATTTGAACTTAATTAATTCTTAAACTTTTAATTTTCTCCTAATACAAAAGTCATGAAAAATATAGATAATTTCATTTTAATAATCGGCTCTATGAAATCTGGTACCACTAGCTTATATAATTATTTAGTTCAGCATCCACAAATAGCCAGTTGTGTTCATAAAGAGCCGAATTTTTTCGCTTTTGATCATCATTGGAACAAAGGATTTGAATGGTATTCAGAATTATGGGAGGATTGGGACAAGAATAAGCACGAAATTGCTTTAGAAGCTTCTACTAACTATACTAAAAAACATTCTTACCCTTATACAGTGGAAAGAATAAAGTACATAAAAAGTAAATACAAAATTAAATTTAAGTTTATTTATCTAGTTAGAAACCCGATCAAAAGAATAGAATCTCATTACACTTATGCAATGACTACTAATGACCTGATCAACTTAAAAAAATTGTCTGAAGGGATAGACGATGATTTAATTGAAACTTCTAAATATGCTAGACAAATTAGCGAATTTTACAAGGCTTTTTCTCAAGATCAAATTTTGATGCTTGAGTTTGATGAATTAAAAAATACCCCTAATAAAACTTTATGGCAAGTTTGCAGTTTTCTAGACATAGAACCAAATTATCAATTTAGGAATTTGGATAAAGTTTATAATCCTACTTACTCACGAATTATGGATGTACCCTGGTGGATCAAACTTAAACGAAACAAGCTAGCAAAAAACGTGAGTACTGTTTTTTCACAAAAGCAAAAAGAGAAACTGAGATTGCTAATTGGTGGTCGTAGAATAGAACGCAAATTCGAATTATCTACTCAACAAAAAAAATCAATTAAAAAATTGCTCAAAGAAGATTTAGAAACATTAAAAAGCAATTATGGAATCAACTTAATGGATTAGTAACTAATATCAATTATTTTCAAAATTTTTATTATACTCTTGAACACGCTATGTTGCAGGAAAAGACATGTCATTAAAGATAGGTATGGTTTTTGCCGATTTACCCCAAGAAGGAAAAAAACCTGGTGGAGTTTCTGTAGTTATCCATGAACTTGCTAATGCGCTAGTTCGGGCAAAGAATTTTGTGAGAATATATACTTACTCTTCAAAGCCACACGATGCCTTGTATGAAGTAGTTAATCTAAAACCTTTGATTAATATGAAATTATCGAGGCGTCTTTTTCTACCCTTTCAACTAATTTTTCTTGATTATCAAGATCTAGATTTGCTACATTTGCATGGAGAAGATTGGGCTTATCTGAAACGAGATATTCCCACCATCAGAACATTTCATGGCTGTAGTCTTAATGAAGCGCAATTTGCTGATAATTTAAAATCTAAATTTATCTTCAAAGTCTATCATTATCTTGAAATATTGGCACGAAAGCTAGCCAACCTATCTGTAGGCATAGGAGATGATACAGTAGCATTGTTGGATGTCAAACACATTATTTATAATGGATACACCAAAGCTTTATACTATCCACCACAGCACAAAGCTAATAAACCAACTGCAATTGTAATCGGAACTTTGCAAGGACGTAAGCAATCTATATTAGCCATTGAATTATTACTAAAAATAAAAAAGGAAATACCAGAATTAGTAATTCATGCAGTAGTTGATCAACCATATAATCATCCAGATGTTAATAATTGGATTGGAGTGTCTAGTGAAAAGTTAGCTCAGTTGACTAGAGATTCTTGGATTGGAGTTTCAACAACACTTTATGAAGGATTTGGTATCTATTATTTAGAATGGATGGCATCAGGAACCATCCCTGTGACTTTTGAAAATGTAGGCATTAAGAATTTGATCAAAAATTACCAAGCAGGTATTTTTTGTGAAGATACCAATGATATGTACCATAAAGTACTGTCTATTTTGCAAAATTCATCTTCTAGAATTGCTTATTCTCGTAATGCTATTACAGCATCTAAATCTCTAAGTTGGGATGGAATAGCAGAAGAATACATAAAGTTTTACTCTCAACTTATGTGAAATAGTAAATAAAAATTATTCTTTTTATCTATTCGTATTTTTGTATAAGATGAAGTATTTATTTCTAATGACGAATCAAAAATAGAAAACTTGTATTTCACAGTGAAATCATTGCAATGTTTAACATGAAACAATCAGATAAAATAAACTTAGTTTACATTGCTAGCATCGGTCATAGTGGTTCTACTTTAGTAGAATCTATGTTAGGTACTCATTCTAAAATAGCTACCTGTGGGGAAATTCATATTTGGCCTCATGAAATTATTCGTCAAGGAGTTTTACCTTGTAGCTGTGGAAAATCTGTTATTGATTGCGAGTTTTGGGATAAGATGCTCAAATCAGTGAACCCCTTAGACCAATCAGAGCCACAGATAGATTTTTTCAGAGAAAAACATAACGCTGGACACACAGTTAGACTAAACAGATTGTTAGATTTTACTAGTAAAAAACTTGATCTTGAAACCGAAAGAAAGATACGAGTATATGCTCAAAATAACTATAGTGTATTTAAATCATTTTTAGAACTAATACAAGTAGAACTAGATACTCAAGTAGATTGGATAGTAGACGCTTCTAAAGATCCTTATCGCTTGGCTTGGCTTGCTCGCTCTGATCTTTTCAACCTCAAAGTGATACAGATAGTAAAGAATCCACCTGCATTTATTTATTCAATGCTGAAGAAGCTACCGAAAGACAAAGCACACTCACCTTATCATCGATTTTATGAAACTACCAGACAATCTCTAAAATGGTCAATTGAAAACGAGTTAATCTCACAGGCAGCCCTAAATCACCTTAAAGCAGAAGACTATATGCTAATTAATTATGAAAAATTAGCATCACAACCGTCCGAAACATTTAAGCAAGTATGTAAAATGCTTAATTGTCAATTTGAAGAGAAAACGGTAAATAATTTTCGCGCGGGCAACGTTCACACAATTGCAGGTAATCCAATGCGTTACCAAAAGGGAGGAATTGTTTTAGATGAGAAATGGAAAAAATTGCTATCAGCTAATCATCGTCGAATGGCAGAGACATTAACTTTAATAAATAGGCATACATATGGTTATCGTTAATGGTGAGGTGGTTAAATATAAATGAGCTAATTAAACATATTAAGTATAGAGGAATATCGTTTGAACTCTCAATCAAAACTTGCAAATAACTTTGCCACTCAAGTATTTAAAATAAAGTTTCAACCTTCATCTGCTTGGGCAGCCATTTTTAGCTTATTATTTTTAACTGTTACTTTGGTCATAATTAATGCCGGTAATATTATCAATTTATTTTTTCCCATAACAGCAACTGCAATAGCTATCTTTTTATATTTTCGTCATCCCATAATCTACGTTAGCTTTATGTGGTGGATGTGGTTTTTAGCACCTTTGGTTCGTCGTTTGGCGGACTATAGAGGAGGGGGATACACTGAGCCAAGCTTGATTTTACTTACCCCTTTTTTAGTAGTATCAATAACTATTGTTAATTTTGTAAATTACTTTCCTAAATTATTTCGTCAAGACAATTTACCTTTCATTTTATCTTTTTTAGGGTTATTTTATGGTTTTTTTATTGGTTTGATCAAGTGGTCTATATTTGAGACAGGAATTGGTTTCCTCAACTGGTTTAGTCCTGTTCTCATGGGATTTTATCTATCTACAAATTGGCGTAACTATCCGAAATATCGCCAGATAATACAGCAAACCTTTATATGGGGAGTATTGATTATGGGATTGTACGGTTTAATACAGTTTTTAACTGCGCCAGACTGGGATGTCTTTTGGCTGACTAATAGTGAATTTAGTTCAGCAGGAAAACCCGTTCCCTTAGAAATTAGAGTGTGGAGTACTATGAATGATCCTGGGGCTTTCGCTAATACTATGGGTGCCGGATTATTAGTTTTATTTTCTGGGGAAGGAATACTAAACTTAAGTACGTCTATTGTTGGTTACATGTCATTTTTATTATCGTTGGTGAGATCTGCTTGGGGAGCTTGGGTTATAGGTCTATTAACGTTTATAACTTCTGTCAAATCTAGATTTCAAATTCGTTTTATTGTCGGAATATTGATATTGTCTATGTTTATCATCTCTTTAAGTACAATAGAACCATTCTCGACAACTTTGAGCGCGCGTTTCCAAACTGTCTCTGAGATTGAAAACGACAAAAGCGCCCAAGTTAGAGTAGAACTATACAATGAAGAGTTAAATAGTGCTCTACAGAATTTGATAGGAAATGGGATAGGGGACAGACGAAATTATCATAGTACTTTTTTAGCCGTTTTTATGAACCTAGGATGGCTAGGAACAATTCCCTACTTCAGTGGTATATTTTTACTGTTTTGGAGCTTGTTTCAAAATATTGGCAACTATTTAGATTTATTCGGTAGGATTGCAAGAGCAATTTCATTCAGTACTTTTTCCAAGATTTTTCTCGGAATTATCGTTATTGATGTTCGAGGTATGGTTTTATGGGGATTCTTAGGTTTAGGAGTAGCGTGTCAAAAGTATTATCGTTATCGATAAATTTTTTGTAGTCTTTTGATATTTTTGGTTTCAATTAATACACAATTTTGATAGATATTTAAATTATTCAATGAACATTAAAATTGCCGTGGATAAAATTAAAAATTGGGTTTTTGTAACGGGAGTTCCTCGTAGTGGAACGACGTTTGCGGGAACAGTACTAAGTCTTCCTTTACAAGTTGATTATATACATGAACCATTCAATCCCACCTGTGGTATTGCGGGAACCGACTTGTGGTATCCGTATTTTAGTAATACTACCGACACTGAGGATAAGGATAGATATCATGATTTAATTAAATCTATTTTTAGCTATGATTTTAGTTTGAAAAATAACATTCCTCCTGATGATTCTTTGGTAAAAAAAATTGGTAAAAAAGTCGTTGGTAGTAGAGGGCCTTTTAATCTAACTTTAGCGAAACTAAATCCATTACATGAAGCTGCAATTATAAAAGATCCTACTGGGATATTTTTAACAGAGTATCTGTATCTTAATTATGGCGTTAAACCAGTGATTATTGTTAGGCATCCGACTTCACTTATTGCTAGTCTTAAAAGGTTAGATTGGGTTCCCAATCTAGCTCGATTTCATGATAAACCGCATTTGATAGATGATTACTTTTCTGAAGAAAGAGAACTGCTAACTAAAGAATGGTCAAATAGTATTCAAAAATCTTCTGTTCACTGGAAAGCTGCATATAAAGTCATGTTAGAACAAGCTAGTAAGTATCCAGATTGGCAAGTAGTGACTCATGAAGACTTGAGTCAAAAACCTGTTGATGTTTTTCATTCCCTTTATGAAAAGCTAAATTTACCTTGGTCTGAATCAGTCAAACAAAAAATTATTAATTTAACTAAGGTAAATAAATCTGCTCAAGCAAGACAAGGAAAAGTCCAAGATTTCAAAAGAAATAGTGCTAAAATTTTTGACATGTATCGCCAATCTTTAACAATAGTAGAAAGACAAGAAATTTTTGAGATTGTTAAAGATGTAGCTTTGCAAGTTTACACTGAAAAAAGCTTTGCACTGGATTAATTTAAAGAAACTTAAAGCCAAGAAAAAGAAGGTGTAAATTAAATGTTAACGAAAATACAAAATCGGAAAAAGTATGATTTTCACAATTAAGAAAATAATAAATGTTGCAATCATCGTAATTGCTACATTTATATTATTAATAGCTAGTCATAATGCATTTAGTATAGGTAATCAACTAAAATTTTACACTGACGAATCCTACTTAATGAATATACCATTTGGTACTCATTCTCACTGGTTACAACCTTGGAGAGCTTATCTGGAGACTGTCCCTGCTAAAAAATTTTTAGATGGTATAGGAATAGTTTTTCAAGAAAAACAAAACCCGAAGTTAATTGCACAGATGTTAGCTAAACACGGAGTGCGTCATGCTCGTTTTGAAATCAGTTGGGGAATGCTGGACTATGGTGATGAAACAAAGCTGATAACTAATAAGGAAACGGAATTTAAAAATAGATTAATTGCTTTAAAGAATTTTGGCATACGTCCACTTATCCTACTCAATTCTAATCACGGCTTACCTTGTCCTATTAAATTACAAAATAAAAGGGTAACTACAACCGCACATATTGGCGATCGCAAAATAATACTGGATTCAGTAAACAATCTTAGTGTTGGATACAGTGGTTTGTCTAATATTTCAGGAAAAAAATGGGCTGCTGAAGCCTTAATTACTGAGATTAGGGGAAATCAAATTACTATTTCTAAACCCTTAAGCAAGAACATTATGGCAGGTTCTTCTATTGAAATAGCCACTCTGAAATACAAACCTTTTTCTTCACCTGGAACGATTGATTATCAAGAAACGTTGAGTGGTTGGTTTAATTATATAAATACAATTGCAGGGTTTGTAACCAAAACTTTGGAAACTGAAAATAATGATGATAAAGGATTCGATCTGGAAATTTGGAACGAATTAACATTTGGCTCTAACTTTTTAAATATAAATTCATATTACGAACATCAGTTAGATGAACATTATAGTAAAAAAGATATTTCGAACAACTTGATTGGTGAAACAGCAAGGTATATTGACAATCATTCTAATGACTTTCTGGGGGTAAAAATTACTAATGGTTTTGCCAATACAATCCCATGGCCAGCATCGTCTCAATTACCACCTAGAATTCATGCTTTAAGTAAGCATCCTTATCCTAAATTTAAAAAGTATCCTCAAGATGAACCAAAATCTAAACCTGTTAACGCTTTAGGATTAAGAGATCTGGAGTTTCAATCTAAATTCACACCACATTATTCCACATTCTTTCCCGAATCATCTGCCACAGGTTTACTTAGTTCAACTATAGTTAGAGATATGGCTCCAATAACCTCAGAAGTACACGGTGTTGACCACGGGCGTTATGGAAGAAAAATTTCGGGACAAGTTGTATCTACTCCAATCTGGATCACTGAAGCGAATGTTTCTCCAAGTAATTATGACCCAAATATATCTAATGAAAGGGCATTGAAAATCAAAGCTAAAGCAGCAGCCAGATATTTCTGTTTTTTCTTAAATAAAGGTGCAGAGAGATTATATTTATTTGCTGCTGGAGGTAGATGGAAAGATAATAATTTGGCTGTTGTTCAAGAAAACTTTTTGAAATATGCTTTTTCAAACAGTGATTATCCAATTAAAGATGATTTTTATATCTCTCCAGCTTTAAAGGTTTTAAAAAGAATTTGTGATCAAATGACGCTAAATATTGATTCAGATTTAGTTGACATCAAACAATTAAAGATTATTTCCATAACTGATTCACACAATCACTATCAATTTCAAGGTAACAACATTGAAAAACATCCAAATTTATATAATAGAGACGTATTTACTTTTCTTCCTTTTCAAGTTAATCAAAAAAAGTTCGTAATCCCATATTATATAATGACTAGAAATTTGATGGAGGATATGGTTTCAGAAAGTTTTACAATCAAGATTAATGGAGAACAGCTAAGTAAAGCTTCAGTTCAAGTTTATGATCCTATAAATAATAGGAAATTACCTGTTTCAACTAAATATTCCCATGATAATTTATCAATTAAGTTAACTGCTACAGACTATCCGTATCTTTTAATCATAAATAATAATACATAAGAGGAAATATAATTACAAAGTTCAGAAAATTAATAACGTCAGTAATCACAATTTATTCGTTAATATTCAACCATACTTTTATTATCAAAAAAATGCGGATCTCACATAAATACAAATTTATTTTTTTTGCTAATCCAAAAACAGGTTCTGAGACTGTAAGAGAAATACTCAAACCGTATTCTGATGTGTCATCTGTTCATTATAAAGAAAGAACTCCCCAAAATCCATTCTATTCTCATATAACTCCAAAAGAAGTCAAACAAATATTTCAAGAACGAGACTTGAACTACGATGAATACTTTAAATTTACTTTTGTTAGAAATCCTTGGGCCAGGCTTGTATCTTTATATGAAATGATTTACGATACTGAAGCAGGAGGATTTGTCAAAAACAAGCTAAAATTTGAATTAAAAAGGCTTTCTAAAAAAATATTTCTGAAAAAACCTGACTTTAAAGATTGGTTATTAACAATAGACAATGATGGCATTGGTGCAGGGGGGAAAGACTGGGAAAGGTGGAGAAGATATGGAAGTTATTCCATTGACAATTATATTATGGACAGCGAAAGGAATGTTTTAGTAGACAAAGTAGTAAGACTTGAAGATATCAAGACAGAATTAATTCCTGTGTTAAGGAAAGTGGGAATACCGCATGCAGAAAGTATTAATTTAAAGAAAAGTAATAGTAGAAAATACAAAAACTATATGACATATTATAGCAAAGACTCTATCGAATTGGTAAGCAAGCTATATAAATATGATATTGAGAATTTTAATTATAGCTTTGAATATTAAAGTTCTATATTTATTACTTCAAGCCTCAAAAGAACTTGAATTATAAACCTGTAGTAATACTAAAGTACTAAATTTCAAAACTAACTTAAGTCTTTATTAATGCTGTGTAAATAGAATTAAAAATTAAAATCTTTGTTTTTTTCTTCCTGTATAGGTTATGCCATCTCAGTACTTTCAACAAATACTATACACAAGCTAGTTAAATTTAATCGATCTAAAAAGTTATTTTATTACAGACTTAAAATCTTACTAGTAAACACTGAAGTTTATTTAATAAAATAGATGAGAAAAATTTTACTTTTAATTGCAGTAATTCTCCCTTTACCTATTAAATTATTTGTTTATAAATTTATAGGGTGGAGTATCGGTAAAAATGTAAAGATTGGCTTTAGCTACATCAACTGTGAACATTGTATTTTGAAAGATAATGTTACAATCGGAAACTTTAATATCATTAGGCGTTTAACTTTGTTTCAAATAGGAGGTGGCCCTTGTATAAAAAACTTTAATCAGTTTTTCTTCTCTGGCAATAAGGATGAGTCTCCTTCCTGGTCTGGCAAAATAATTTTAGAGGAAAAAGTAAACATTATGAGCCATCATTTTATTGACGCGGGAGGAAGTGTAAATGTTGGTAAAAACACCACTATTGCTGGCAGAGATTCTCATATTTGGAATCATGGAATTAGCTACATCAATGGTAGTACTAAAAAAGAAAAACTAAGATATGAAGTAAATGTAGGTAGAAATGTTTATGTTGGGGCTAGAGTATCGATTTTAGGATGTAGTGTTCCAGACCAAGCTATGGTTGGTGCCGGAAGTGTAGTTAATAAATCTTTTCCCCCTGAAGAATATCCTATATTAATCGCTGGAAATCCAGCTATAGTTAAGAAGCGTTATGAACTGCTTAATAATTTAGATAAATAGATGATTCTAATTGTAAACCTACTAATTAATGTAATAGACAGGCAAAAATAAATAGCTATGTTTGAATGCGAACGTTTAGTTTACTTACAACTTCAAAAAACTGGTTGTACCCATATAGCTCAATTATTAAATGACTATATTGGAGGAAAACAAATCCAAAAACATAACAGTTTACCTGTTAATTTAATTGGTGAAAAATACATTATCGGCTCAATTCGTAATCCTTGGGACTGGTATGTATCTTTATGGGCTTTCGGTTGTAATAGTAAAGGACTATTTCGGAAGAAATTGACATCACATAATCTAAATCATTTAAGATGTTTTCCTGTTAAAGAAAAAAAAGTAAGATCGATAAAGGCTTTATTTCATGAAGTTAACAAACCTATGAGTCTATGGAAAAAAACCTACGCTGATGTAGAAAACCCTAGACTTTTTAGAGACTGGTTACATTTAATTTTCGATCCAATGAGAAAATACGATCTTACAGAAGGATATGGCTTTAGTCCAATCAGTTCATTTGCAGGTCTTTTAACCTATCGATATACTTGTGTACACAGCAATGTTTTAAAATTAAATAAGTTATTTAATAATACCGATATTATTTCTTTTGATCAATTGCTTGAATTTGATAAACAAAATAATTTGTTAAATGGAATTATAAGAAATGAAAGTCTTGAACAAGATTTAATTCAAGTTTTAAAAGATGTTGGATATAAATTGACATTAGAAGAGCAAGAAGAAATTATATCTAGAAAAAAAATCAATACATCTAAACACAAACCATCTAGCTTCTACTATGATGATGAAACGGTTAATATGGTTCGTTCAAGGGAACAACTAATAATCGACAAGTATCAATATAACCCTCCAGAGTAAAATCTGGTTTGGATTGTTGAATTTTATTGAATTAACTGAAAATCATGAAAATTAGTAAATTTTTTAAAAAAGTTTTTAGCATCAATAAATTTGCTAAGTATAAAAAAAGTAAGATTTTTATTCATCCCGACTCAAAAGTTGGTAAATTTACTACAGTTGGTTTTGGTACTAGAATAACAGGACCGGCATTTATCGATAGTAAAAAAGAATCTCCCGTTTCAATTGGCAAGTATTGTGCGATCGCACACAATTTAAGAATTAGAACCAGAAATCACTATACTGGATACATTAATATGCAGCATAGATTTCAGCGTCGATATAACTTTCCCGAACTTGTTAGAACCAAAGGAGCGATAAATATAGGTAATGGTGTCTGGATAGGAGATAATGTAACTATCTTGCCTGGAGTAGAAATTGCTAACGGCGCAGTTATAGGTGCAGGTTCGATTGTAACAAAGAGTATACCACCATATTCAATTGCCGTTGGCAATCCTGCCAAAGTAATTAAAAAAAGATTTAGCGACCAGATCATAGAACAACTTCAAGAGATAAACTGGTGGGATTGGTCAGAAGAAAAAATTAAAAACAACAGACGTTTTTTTGAAACTGATTTCAGTCAAATAAAGAAGGATGAAATGTTTATGATAAATAAAGTGATAGTCGATTGAGCTAATTATTTTATTTAAGCACAAACCTAACACAATCCATCCTTGATTATTTTATGTATTAATTATCTCAATGACTATTTGATACTAATATTATCAATTGCCAATATGTCACCTTTATTAGGATCGATTCCTTTAGAATTAGCCTGAAAAACAATAAATTCATAGCCATTGCCAAAGTTTAAATCCCAGCTAAAATTCTTCCAATCAAAACTATCTCCACCTACAGTCTTTTGTAATAACTGTTTTCTTTTCATAGGAAGTGTTCCTACTTGTTGAGGACCTTGAATATCCCAAGCTGAATTACGAAATTCCCCATTCACTCCCCATACAGTTACTGTTAGTTGATTAAGATTGTTATTCCCTTCTGTATTTTTAATGTTCATGGTTAAAGTTTGATTGCCTCGGCGCATCCCCTCATCAAAAACACTTTGACCGATGCCTTTAACCATATTTTTAGATACTGTTGCTGCACCTCCATTACCAATTTGAGAATTACGAGTCCAATTGTCAGCTAAACTCCATCCTTGATTGGCTGCTGCACTACTAAAGTCTTTAGTATCATTAGAAGAATTAAAATTACCGTCAACAATCAAATTCTCATATGCTTGAGATACTAGGTTAATAGTCTGAGTCAAAGTTTGAGTTGCACCTTGATTGTCCCACACTGTAAGAGTTATGTTTTTATCACCAGCACTATTAAAATAATGACCTACTTGGCGACCAAATTTATCAATTCTGCCGTCATTATCAAAATCCCAACCATAGCTAACAATTCCTTTGCCATCTAAATTTTTTTCTGAAGAGTCAGTGTCAAAAGAATCGGATGCATCAAACTGTACTGCGAAACCTCCTAATGTTTTATGGGTAAATTTAGCTGTGGGTGATGTATTGTTCTCTACTATATTAAATTTGCTGTTAACAATTTCAAAATAAGATGAATAACCCGTGGGTGTACCATCATTGAATTTTCTGGTATTGAAATTTTGGATGTTATGAGCAAAAGTAACATTTGTAATTGAAGAATTATTCCGACTTTGATCCTGATCAAAGGGTATTTGCAACCCATATTCAAATCCATCAATATAAAGATTAGCAAAGTTATTATTCATCGAACCTGAATTACCTACAATTCCTTTACCTTTAGGATTAAGGCGATTTCCTACAATCAAACCGTTTTTTAAATCAACTTGAGAAGCATAAATAAAACTAACGCCTGCGGATCTATTATTCCAGACTTTAAAGTCTTTCACCTGAGAATGAAAATTATGGGCTGGTGGTTTTGAACTTGCTGTTGCCCCATCAATTTCTAGTTGATTATCAAGATTTTTAAGAGTTGCCCAAAAATTCATTCCCATTCTAGAGTTATAACTTTCAAAACCCGACAGTTTACGGAGAGGCACTGCCGATACATCTATAACACTTTCATCGCCTGTCCCTTTAGCAAGAGATTGATACTGTGAAGGTAAATTTTTAACGGCAATAGTTTGTGCATCTCTGACTTGTTGTCCGCCGTCACCTCCGCCATAGTGAACAATTCCTGCTGATTCAGCACTAATAGCAATGTTATCAACAATATCGATTTGCCCTGCCCCTTGAACCCAATAGCCTTCACCATTAAAGCCAAAATCAAATCGATTAACGCGTTTAGAACTAGGCTCAAGATCTGGTCGGTAACTATCATCGCCAGTAGTTTTAATGGTAATATTATTACGCCAAGTACCAATTTCGTTACCTGCTTCAGCAGCAATACCAGTACCTACTACATCAAAAACTACATTATATTCTATGTTTACATGACTATCATGATGAGCAATTCCCCAGCCAGGACTACCAACAACAGCGTTTCCTTTAGCTATAGCTGCTGAGCCATTCCAATCGTCTGCGCCTGTACGATGAAAGTGTAGAGAATATCTGCCTCTAGGATTTGTACCCGATCCTTTAGTTCCGTCTACATTTTGACTAGGATCGTCAATAAGCTTATTTTTGTCTGTTCGCCCCAAATTATAGAAGCCAGCATTTTGCACTACCACATTGGGATTATGCATGAACATTACGTGACCGCGATGATTTACTGGAACACTATCACCGTTTTCAGTTTCAAAACTTACATTTCTGGTGGTGTTGGCAACGTAAAGATTGAGGCGATTTTTATATCCATCTGGACGCTTGTGGTCAAAGCGCAATAGCTGATTATCTCCAGCAGCAATATCGTTATTGGTAAAACTAATTTTATTTCCATCAATTGCAGTGATGGTCAGAACCTCATCTTGAAAACGAGAATTGTCTCTATCAGAACCTTTGTTGTTGTAGCTGGTGCCACCTAAAACAAGCTGGTCTCCAACTTGCCAGCCTTGTGGTGTATTTGTTCCTGTAGGGAGATTAAGAATTAATTCTCGCTCCCCTGCTAAAACATCTTTTTTAAGTGCCACAAAATCAAGTTTATCAGCACCATAAATTTGAACTTTACCTTGAGAGATCAAACCCCGACTAAGTTGTTCAGTATCCCATTGAGTATCAATTGCTTTGTCGCTAGTAAAAATAATTTGGGCTGTTTTATTAGCTTGAATAGGATTATTTAAATTACCAATAAATAATTTACCTTCAGAAGCAACAAATAAAGTGTCTACCAACATTTTGGTATTACTTTTGCTTGAAAAGTTAAGAGTCCCATCAACTCTCAAGGTATATAAACGGTTATTACTTTCTTGAGTGTAATTGACTCGAATACCTTCTGGAATCAATACTTGCGCTCCATCAGTAGGTAACTTGCCATTTTGCCAGGTATTAGGATCGAACCAACTACCATTGGTAATTGCAACATGAGTAGCATCTGCTTCATCTATTAGGGCATCATCACTATGTAAAATACCTTCAAAAACCTCAGTAACTTCTGGCGGAAATACCCTAGCCGATTCTATTTTTCCTGTTTGTATTTCTAAATCCCAATTACCACCTAAAGCACTGTTGCCTGTCAAGTCCTTTGAAGCCGCAATGTCAGCACCTGTAATATCGCTTAATTCTTGAATTAAATCTTTACCATCTTGATCGATAGCAACATTGCAACCATAAAAAAGAATATCGCCTTTCTCGCTTAAGGCATTACCCCAATTTTTGATTTGCTCGTCATAAAAATCTAAAGTATCAAGATTTAATTGTGAATTACCAAATTGAACGCTACCAGCTTGTCCATGAGAAACAATCTGGATACTTTCAAGATTGTGGTATTGAGCTAATTGTTTGCTAATTTGTTCGATTCCATTTTGTAAAGAATCTAGGATAACTATTTCACTACTAGGAGTAGCAAGATCGATTAAACTTTGATAATTTTCTATTGCTGAATCGATAAATAGTAAATCATCTTTAAGTTGAAGGTTGTTAAAGTTTAAATGAATTAAAGAGTCAAACATAATCAATCAATACTTAATATTTCTGGTTTTTGATAAGTAAATTTATTTCGCTTGAAAATAAGTTTTTGAAAACTTTGTATATTTTTTAAATATTAAATATTATTTTGTAATTTGACTTCCGCAAAAATACTACATTTATCTCTTTCGAACGAAGAAACAAATTTTTTAGTCAAAAATATGAAATATTTGTTTGTCTAGAGATATTTCTCGGACTGTACAAGGGAATTTATAAATTTTCGATAAAGTTTAAATTAATAAATTCGACATCCAAAAGTTCGGATTTGTGGTAAACTTTGTTACTGTAATATTTGCGATCAATGGTGTCGGATAAAATAAGATTTGTGAAACTCGATAAAATTACCTATTTATATAACTTACATAGATCAAAAAGATATTTAAAGTTATTAAAATCAATTTTCTCAAGCAGATAAAATGATGAAAATCATACAAATAGGTTTAGAATGGTTTCCCGAAGGTGGCGGAGGACTTGATCGCTATTATTATGATTGCTGCCAATGCCTACCCCAAGCTGATATTAAAGTTACAGGCTTGTTAGCTGGCTCAGAGAAAGTAATCCAAGACAGCAATCGACTAGTTACAGCTTTCGCTTCCCCCAAAGATTCTCTGATTCAACGCTGGCTAAAAATGAGTCGGGTTTTCCATCAAACCCTGTCAGCAAATCAATACGACCTCGTCGTATCTCACTTTGCACTCTATACCTTCCCAATTCTCAATCAACTTCACAATATTCCCCTTGTTACTCATTTTCATGGACCTTGGGCATTAGAAAGCGATGTCGAAACTCCAAAACCAGTCGCAATCTGGGTCAAAAAACAAATTGAAAAAGCCGTTTATCGTCGTTCATCCCAATTTATCGTCCTCTCCCAAACCTTCCGCGATATCCTACATCAAGAATATCAAGTCCCTTTAGCCAAAATCCAGATTATTCCTGGGGGAGTAGATGTAGATCGCTTTAACATCAATCTTTCTCCCGTCGAAGCCCGTAGCCAACTCGATTGGCATCCAGATCGACCAATTATTTTCTGTATCCGTCGCTTGGCAAAACGCATGGGATTAGAGAACCTAATTACTGCCATGGCACAAATACGCGATCGCTATCCTGATATTCTCCTCTATATCGCTGGTAAAGGTGCATTAGCTGATAGCCTACAAACTCAAATAATCGAACTAGACTTAACAAATAATGTCAAACTACTAGGATATATCCCTGACGAACAACTACCCTTATGCTATCGTGCTGCTAACTTCTCTGTTGTTCCCACTGTTGTGTTGGAAGGTTTTGGGTTGATAGTAGTGGAATCCTTAGCGGCTGGAACTCCAGTACTTGGAACTCCTATTGGTGGTATTCCTGAAATTTTACGACCATTTTCGGCAGATTTAGTCTTTGAAGGTTATCAACCAGAACAACTAGCACGAGGAATTATGGAAGCCTTATCAGGCGATCGCATTTTACCTGATAGCCAAGCTTGCTTAGACTATGTTCAAGCTAATTATAATTGGCACGAAATTGCCCAACAAATTAAACTCGTTTATCAAAGCGCATTAAATTAAAGATTATTTTCAAATTTATTGAGAGCTTGTTTTAGTTTTCGATTCCAAAAAACATATTCTTTTTGTTGAGCAGAAAGACAAGAAGCAAATCTTAACAAATCCTGAAGTGGCAAACTAGATTTACAATAATAAGGGCGCAAGGGAAAAGCTGAAGTGTAATCAAAAAAAATCGACAAACGGTCGGATGTTTGAGGAATTAAACCTCGATGAAAAATGTTAGCTGTATCGACAAAAATTACCGTACCAGTTTGACCCTTACAAGAAATCCATTCAGAGCTAGATACAAAACGTTCTACTTTTTTGCTTGGTAAATATTCATGGTTATATTTAAGTTTACGGATTAGAGCTGAGGTAAAACGTTTAGGAATATATTGAAAAGCTCCGCTATTTTGATCGACATCCTTCAAATAAATAATAATTTTTACTATCCTGCGATCTTCTTTATCCAGATGCCAAAGTCTCGTTTTGTAGGCGATATTATTAGCAATATCTCTACGTACATAAGCACCATGATAGGCTACTGGCAACTTTAAATATTTACTGATAGTAGCAATTAATTTTTGCTCTAACCCCCAAGTAAAAATTTCAGGATACTCAATTACTTTTTGAGATTCTGCAATTAATAGATATTGCTTGGGATTCACTAGTTTTTTTGCTTGTAGGGATGGTAGAACGTTGAAACACGATTGCATTAATCGCTTTGAACTATCTATGTCCAAGCGATCAATGTGCGTAACACAAATTCCTTGATTTTCGAGTTGGAAATCAAGATCTTGGTAATGCGAAAAAACCTCGCTTAAACTAATTTTATAATTTAAAATCTGATTTTCGTAAAAGCGTTCTTGAGAATAATTGAAAAGCTGAAGCTGAAAAATTTCCTTGATGAATCTATTTTTAGTTTTTCTAATTAAAGTGCGAAGGTGATCGTTAAAAAAGTGCATTTTCAGCAGTACATACCATTATATGCTGTTTGTAATCTATTGGATTATAACTTACCTCAGATTACTATTTATTTTAAGCGGTTAAGTAGCACTACAAAAAAAAGATTGATGACTTTAGAATTAGCTTTCGTTTTCTCTATATTTTCAGAACTGAATAATTTTAATTAACCAGCTAGGGGTCAGAGAGAGAATCGGCGTTGCTGAATTGAAGTATGAAGGATAAAATTTTTCATCAAATCAGGATACCTTAAAAAACTAATAAGTAGCTCCACCTAGAAAAACGTAAAATAGAAACTGAAAAATTAAAATTCATCATTACGAATGCCAGCAGCATTGAAAATAACTTTAACGACTGAGGAAAATAAGACTTGACAAGAGTTAGAAGTCTGTCAAACAGGGGTGCGCTCAAAAACAGTTGGTGTCGCCCAACAGGCGATCGCTAATTAACGTTCTCGCTTTTGAGGAAATAGAAATTTCAAGCCGAAATCAACAGAATTAAAGAAGCCAAAAAAAGGCAGTGTTTAAAGAGATGAATCAATTAAGACACTGCCATGAATCAAAATTATAATGATCTTATTGAACAAATCAGTGATCTTCTATTTAAGAAGATAGTAGAGGAAGAGCCAAATCTAGCTGAAAAAGTAAATCAAGTTGACACAGACTTATTATCATTGTTACGAGCCATTGGCTTGAGGGTGATGTCAATGTTATTAAGTTTGTTAGTTAATCAAGTCACAAGCCAAGTGAAACAAACTGGTTGGGTTATCCATAGAAGACCAAAAATTAAATATACAGTAATTTTTGGGCAGTTGAAAATAGAGTCTCCCTATTTATGGAATAAAAAAAATCAACAAGGAATTCGTCCTGTTACTGAAAAATTAGGAATCGCTCACGGAGATTACTCTATAGGAGTGAAACGAGTCTTAACATTTGGAGCCGAAGAATCCTTTGAAGGAGCAGCCATGAGGTTTCAAGAACATTACGGCTTTTGGGTTGAAAGAAATGCAGTTAGAAGAGAAGTCGAAGCGGTCGCTAATTTAGGACAGCAATATATTGAGCATCGCTTAAATAGTCTTAAACAGCAAGTCGACGACCACAAAAATCAAACCCTGGGTTTACCCAGACTAGTAGTTGAATTGGATGGTTGTCAGATTCGCACAGGAGTCTATTTTGCTGCTCAAAAAGCAGAATTAACCCCGAAACGTCAACTCATCCCAAAAAAGCGAACAATCAATTGGCGTGAAGTCAGAGTTGGATTTGCACGTCCAGTTGATGATCAGAAAAAAGGATTACCAATAGGCTCTGGAGAAGTTGAAAGTGCCCATCGTTATATTCCTCAAAAGCGATTAAAAATTCCAGGAGCGACATGGCATCCTAATACAATTAATCCCATGTTAGCTTTACGAGTTATCCGAGCCAATGAATGGTGGTCAGACTTTTGGACTCATCTCATCGAGAAAAAGCTGGCTTGATTTTATACCAATTCCTAAAAGTCACTGGAGACTTAATATAGATATAAAATAATCTAAAAAAGCTAATGTCAGGAGTACCTAAAATTGAGATTGTTGAATCAGCAGAGACATTAAAATCTCTTATGAAACAGCAAAAAGCTGCGTTGAATCATGCCAAGGTGCAGAGTTTATATCTGCTGAAAATAAATGTTGCAGAAACCGTAAGACCCGATCGCAGTCATTATGGGGCGCTCTGAATCAACTATTCATTATTGGCTTCAGTTATATAAAACTGGAGGAATGTCAAAACTTTTAGAAGAACCACCTCAAACAGGAAGACCTAAAAAAATAGAAGTAGAAACGAGAGCTTCTCTTCAACAAGAATTATCTGACCCAGAAGGATTTAATAGTTATCAAGAAATAAAACTATGGCTTGCCCTCTGCCAAAATATTGAAATAAGTTATTCAACAGTGCATAGAATTGTTAGATATGAATTAAACGGAAAATTAAAAGTACCTCGTCCGACTCATGAGAAACAACAACCAGGAATAATAGCGGCTTTTAAAAATCACTTCCCCGATAGAATAAAGGGATTAATCAATGATATTAGAGGTAAATGGGGAGATAAGTTGGCTATCTCCTATTGGGTTCAAGACGAAACTAGATTGGGTCATCGAACAGAATCTGGTCATAAAATAACTAGAGCAGGAGTGAAACCAAAGCAAGTTTGGCAGTGGTATTACAGTTATTACTATATATATGGATTAGTTGAACCATTACAAGGTAGAAGCTTTTTCTATGAGTTTTCACATTTCAATTCCGACTGTTTGGGATTATTTTTAGAACAATTTTCCCAAGAATATAGTAATGAGATTCACATCATTCAACTAGATAATGCGCCAATTCATATATGCGTAGCGGTTATCCGAAGGTGTATCCTTTAGGACACCTTCGGATATACCCTTTAGGGATCCTTTAGGACTGCCCACAAATTAATAGTTCCTGAAAATGTAATTCTCTTATTTCAGCCTCCCTATTGTCCTGAACTTAATCCCATTGAACGAGTCTGGCAATATATCAAACAGAAGTTAAAAAACTTATTTTTTACTAGCCTTGATGATGTTAAATATAAGGTTGCAAAAATTCTTAATTCTTTATCTGAAGATATCGTTCATTCTTTGACTGGCTGGGACTATATTTTAGATGCCTTATCTCTCTAGCCACTTTTGAGAATTGGTATCAGGATCTTTTTCTGACTTTTCAAAAGCCGTATTTAAAGCAAGTTGAGCAATATTTCCTTGCTGGTAGAGGAATTTACGGCTCACTCCTTCTTGATGGGCTAAATGACTGATCTTTTCCTTTTTGGACAAGACCTTGACAGCTAAATCTTGACGATGAAGAGGCTGAAGACCCGAAGCAACAGAAGGAGATAAATTCACGCAATTTGCTCACATATTTGGCTGATTTTCACTAATTTAACAGCATTAGGCATTTCTCTGCTGTCGGGCAACCATTGAGAACATCTGCTCTATGAGATAGGCTAATTTTCTGCCAAAGTGTAACCCTGGTTTGAACAACGCCTTATTGGCGACACAACCTGTCGGCTGTACGCCCTATTGTTACTCACTCTTGGTTCGATATTATCTCTTCCACATTGCGGAGGAAAGGAAAGGTATAACCACCAAGTCCCAGTAGTAAGCCACAGCTAGAAAATAAAGTAATCATCAGCGCCATACCAGCTCCTATTTCTGTACCAAAAAAACCACCGAATAAGCGGGCTAAACTACCACCATTTTTCATTGCTGGCTCAAAAAAATGATCGGCTAGAGGGCCAGAGATCGCTGCTCCTAAAGGAATAGCAATTTGAGCGATTAAATCACGAGCAGCAAAAACTCGACCCTGAATCTCAGGTTTAACCTTAGACATCCAAATTGCTTGATTAGAGCTATCGGGAAAGGGAGAACAAAAACCACTAGTTACAGCAGCAGCAATCTTGATTAACGTTCACCTTGGGAGTTTGGGTAAAGAATAAAATGAAAGATAGAGGAGTTGCTTGTCCTGTAACCGACCAAGCCCAGATCGTAATGGCAAAGTTGGTCATCTCGGAACCGAGCATAGAAGCTAGTTGACCTATCCAAACAATTAGAAAGGTGCGCATCGTTAATTATGGTTTATTCCTCAGGAAAGTGGGATTTAACGGTATTAATTGATCTATTTATTAAAACTCGATCGCCAACGAACCAACCACTGTAAAAGGTTCTCCAGGATCATTACCTCTTTCCCTGACTGGAGAAGCACCTACTATATAATCCACATCAAATATATTTTTTAAATTCAGGGCTGCACGCCAATTATTACGTTCATAAAATATAGCCCCGTTAGTGAGAAAGAAACTATCTAATTGAAAGGAGTTATCTAAATCCCCTTCTCTCTCGCCGACAAAGTTAAAACCCAAACCAAAACCAAGTCCTTGGAGATTGCCCTGTTGCAGTTGATAGGTTGTCCATAAACCAGCACTATTTTCGGGGGCATTGGGTAAACGATTACCCACCGCAATCGCATTATCCTCGGAAACTTCTGCATCGATGTAGGCATAAGAAGCAATAATATTCCAACCAGACATAATTTCTCCCGTTACATCCAGTTCGATACCTTGGCTTGACTGTTTTCCTGTAGCAACAGAAGAAAAAGGATCGTCAGGATCTTCACTAGCGACATTCTCTTTATCAATATTGAAATAAGCCAAAGTAGTAAATAATTTACCTTTTAAAAATTCAGACTTAACTCCAAATTCAAATCCCTCTCCCTCTGTTGGATCTAAAGCCTCGCCATCGCTAGTGGTTTCGGGATTGGGGGCAAATGATTGAGAGTAGCTAGCATACAGTGAAACTGGCTTAATCGGTTTATAAACAACTCCTACGCGAGGAACAACTGAATCGTTAGTATTGCTTAGTTCTGTCTGTTCGAGATTATCGGTGACAATTTGCTCCACCGTGTCATAACGCAATCCTGCTAAGAGAAAGAATTTCTTGCCAAAAGTAACCCTGTCTTGCGCAAAGATTCCCAATCGTCGGGTTTCGGTTTCGCGATCGCTAATTAAAGGTAATGTATCAAAATCTGGTCTGGGAGATGTGTCGTATACCGGGTTAAATAAATCGAGTTCTAAAGGAGTTTCTTCATCTAAGCGAATTAAATCGTTAAGATTATCCTCGGTTAAATTAAGATCCAAGCCAAGTAAAACCTGGTGATCTATTTTACCTGTAGCAAATTTCCCCTCTGTACTGGTTTGTAAAGAATAACTTTCACCGTCTTGAGGTTGAGCCGCCCAAAAGCGAAACACAGTATTACTTTCTTCATCAATTTCAAAGGGGAAAGCCGTTTCTAATCGGGCAGTTTGTTGGGTAAAGCGAAAAGCGTTACGCAGTTTCCAATTTTTACTAAATCGATGCTCTAGATCGTAACCAACACTCAAAAATTCCTCTGACCCAAAGTCGTCAGGTTCGTTAGTAATTTGGTCGAAGGGAATATCAGCAATTTCTTCGCCAATAGCAGGAACACCATAACTGGGGGGTCGATCATCGTTGGCATACTCTAATTCAAAATTGAGGTCGGTATTTTTGCCAACCTTCCAAGTCACCACAGGAGAAATATAAAATCGCTCGATATTTTCGTCTACATCTTGGATACCATCACTGCTGCGGTATAGTGCATTTAATCGGTAAAGTAGATTACCATCTTTCGTTAATGGACCCGAAAAATCGATGCTGGGACTAATAAAACTACGATTGCCAAACTGTGTCTCAATATTATAGAAAGGTTCGGATGTTGGTTTTTTGGTTACGAGGTTAATTAAACCTCCAGGTTCAATCTCGCCGAATAGTAGTGAAGCTGGTCCTTTTAAAACTTCAATGCGTTCTAGGTTAGCCGTCTCTGGAATGACATCTGCGCCAAATTGTCTAAACCCATTGCGAATAATTGGGGCTTGATCAAAACCACGAATGCTAAACTGAAGGTTTCTACCTAAATCTGTTCCGCCAAAGGTTACACCGCTAACGTTACGTAGTGCTTCATCGAGACGAATTATCTGTTGATCTTCTAAGACTTTTTGCGGAATTACTTGAACTGATTCGGGGGTATCGAGGATCGATGTATCGCTTCGCGTGGCAGAAGTCACCTTGGGAACGACGTAATCGTCTTCTGCTTCCCCCTCCCCTGTGGCAATAACTTCAATTTCTTCATCTACTTCCGTTTGTGCCGTACTTGCTTGGGAACTTACGCTCAAAATTAAGTCATCTCTACTGGGAACTAATTCCACCGATGGTGCATTTTTCTCTCCCGTAATTACGATCTGAATGTTACTATCATCTATTTGAACCACCTTAATTTCAGTAATGCCTGGTGCGGGATTAGTTTCTCGGAAATTATTCCCCGTTGGTAATGCTAAAGTGGCATCTAAAATATCAATAATTAGATTATTTCCTTCAGGCAAAATTAAAGGCACTAATTTTTGTCCTGTGGGGGTTTGGAAAACTAGCTCTAATCCCTTAGCGGTTTCCTTGAGTTCTACCCCCGTAACCCGAATCAGCTTCTCTGGAGATGTTTCTTGGGCTAGTAAATTTTGGGCAGAAATAGAATAAGATTTTGTCTCTGGATTTTTGGTCTTTGCGGCTACGGGTTTAATTCCGTAAAGGCAGAGGAATATACTCAGGTAACCCAAGAATAAACCAAAATTATTAAACTTTTGCTTCATTATTTTACGCTAATTTTTCTGTTTTTCAAGCTTGGTCAATCAAAATAAGATCGCAGATATATCTGCGATCCTGGCAACTAGGGCGATCGCGATTTTCTACTCAATCGCATATACTTATCAATATTATTTATCATTAAGCTCTAAACTATCATCCTAGAACTTAGGAAATTTTTCAAAAAATAATACACAACTTAATGAAAATATAATTCAATAGAATAAAAAATGAGTTTTGTCTACAAAATGTATTGAACGATACATTTAATCAGAAAATCCTTGAATGATTGTTAATATTTTCAAGTACCTTCTTCAGCAATGAGAAAGAAAACTACCCTAAACACTATCGTTTTTAAGATTCTGTTGCAAAAAACTGGAGCTAATCTGTAGTATAAAACAAGTATAAACAACTACTAGGCTAGATGAACGGTTCTGTTGCAAAAAGTTTTAACAGACAGAAAACCTAGAGAATTCTCTAAAAGCTTAATAGAAATAGTTATCAATTACCTATAAAATAATCAGACGATCCGCTGAAGATTGCTGGCTTCGACAATCGTAAAAAAATCGCAGGAGAATTAATTGAACCAAATTAGTAAAATCCATCCTTCTAAAATGGGGCTACTTGCCAGCCTGTATGTTTCTCAATATATACCCTTGATGTTTTTCTATGAGGCATTGCCAGTATATATGCGTTACTCAGGAAGTTCTTTACAGACGATCGCCCTAGTTAACTTGTTAATTTTACCTGTTGTGTTCAAGTTTCTTTGGTCGCCTCTAATTGATCGCTATGGTTATACCCGTTGGGGACATTATCGTTTCTGGATTGTCTTGTTTCAATTGATAGTGTCGCTGCTAACAGTAGTTTGTGCTTTTATTGATATATCCCAAAACCTTAACCTATTGCTCATAATTGGTTTTGTAATGTGTGTTTTTTGTACCAGCCAAGACATTGCAGCCGATGCGATGGCGGTTAACTTACTTTCTCCTGCTGAAAGAGGTTTAGGCAATGGGATTCAAGTGAGCGGTCACTATTTAGGGGCGGTAATTGGCAGCGGTGGAATGTTGATTTTGCTCGACAAGATCGGCTGGCAAAAAACGATGTTGCTCATTGCTTTGATTATGTTAATCTCTCTGTTGCCCATCCTACTTCATCAAGAACAAGTGAGAGTCAAGCCACCAGGGCAAGCACCGACTATCTGGCGCGACTTAGGTGAATTTTTTAGTCGTCGGGAATTGTGGCTTTGGCTGGTAATTTTAGCGACCTATACCACTGGCTCAAGTATGGCAATCACTATGTTCCGCCCTTTGTTAGTGGATTTAGGTTTATCCGCAACGCAAATAGGTTTACTGTTGGGAGTTGTTAGTTATGGCGTGGGAATTTTGGGGGCTTTAGTTGGCGGTTTGACAGTTAATTTTTTTGACCGCAAACGGTTATTGATTGCTGGAGGTTGCTTTCAAGCCTTAGTGATCTCAGCTTTTTTATTGCCCGCCTGGGGATTTAGCAGCCTCATTATCGGTTTAATAAATGGGTCGAAAACCTCGCCCTTTAGGGCGATTCTTGATGATCAATATACTCCTTGATCTTAG